>JAZOAJ010000209.1:0-12706 GCA_045595385.1 Lachnospiraceae bacterium
AAGGTTTTCGGCAGCGCTGAAAACTATCTGAGGGAAGGTCTGGAACTCACAGATGAGCAGATAATGGACCTCAGGAAGATCTATCTTGTGTGATAGTACAGCAGTTTTCACAGAGGGTTCATAAACTGGATATTGAAGAAATCCGGATTAATGGTTAAAATATACAGGCATTTAATGTTTTACAGGATATAACTTCATGACAAAACGTAATCCGAAAAAAATACCGGAACCTGCCGATATCATAGAGATGGAAGATGATATTGAGGCCGGGGAAGAATATCCGGAAGAGACAGCTGAAGAGAAAAAAGATGCCGGCCGCAGCGTGAAGAAGAAACGCAAAAAATGGCCCATTGTCCTTGCGTGTGTCCTGGGCGGCATCATAATCGTTATCGCAGGCCTGCTTGTCGCATTGAATATTGTGACGGGAGGTTTCAGGAGCACTGAGCTTAACAAGGATGATCTGGGTATCGTTGAGACTACAACAGCGGCTGCTTCAAAGGACAAGACCGAGAAGATCACTAAGATCACAAATATCGCATTCTTTGGCATCGATACAAGGGACTTCCTTCCTGAAATAGGGGATCAGTACAGAAGTGATTCGATAATCATCATGTCGATCAATCCCAAGAACAATACGATCAAGATGACTTCCATACTCAGGGATTCCAAAGTTCCCATGGAAGGGTATGAACCGTGCAAGATAAATTCTGCTTATCAGAAAGGCGGCCCGACACTTGCGATCAAAACGCTTAATCAGAATTTCCAGCTGGACATAGAAGATTATGTTACAGTGGATTTCGGCGAGCTGGCGACTGCCATTGACATTGTCGGCGGAGTTGACATAGAACTGGCATACAATGAAGCAGAGATGGTAAATTTCTATTCCATGGATGAGATGCATTACTATGACTCGTTCGCTTATCCGGGGTGGAACCATCTGTGCGGGGCACAGGCAGTCTCTTACGCAAGGATAAGAAACCTTGACACAGATGTTTTCCGTGCTTCACGCCAGCAGACTGTATTGACGGCATTGTTTGAGCAGATAAAGGCGACTCCGAAATCAGAATATCCTGCATTGATAACCCAGCTTCTCGGATGCGTTGAAACGTCACTTACTTATGCCGACATTATTTCAATTGTTTCGAGCATAGACATCTCCAGCGCGCAGCTGATCAAAAACACGGTTCCCGATCTGAACTATCAGCCCAATGTCTGGGGCGGATATGACGAATCGATCGACGCTTGGGTCTGGATCTACGATCTTGATTACGCTGCATACCGGGTACATACGATCATTTACGGAACTGAAGGCAATGGTGAAGGGGAGACAGAAGTCGAAACAGTGGATCCCAATACTTCGGACGTAACATACTAAACAGCAATGGCTTTGAGGCACCGCGTGGTGAGCGGTGCCTTTTTTGATGCAGCTTAAAGGTTAAGCACATTGTACATTTACCATTAATAATGATATAATAAACCATCTATGGTCCGGGATGGCTGGACATGACAGAAGGTAAATATTCATGTCAGGAAGCGGAAAGATACAAGCAAATATTACAGCTATAATGGAATATCTCCTTGCCGCGGTCTTCATTGCGCTCGGCGGGACAATGTACCAGTATACGGTTCCGCTCGGAGGGTATCTTTCCAAGATATGCATGGCTGTGATCGCGCTTGCTGTCATTGTATGTTTTTTCCTTAAGAGACCATATAAGGAAAAA
Organism: Lachnospiraceae bacterium; assembly: GCA_045595385.1. Lineage (GTDB taxonomy): Bacteria > Bacillota > Clostridia > Lachnospirales > Lachnospiraceae > RGIG5612. Next base: position 1,722 of record JAZOAJ010000209.1, read on the forward strand.
GGCCTTTTTGTCCGGGGGATCGTCATAACTGCTGTCATTTGTGTGTATCTGGCAGTATTTGTGCTGATAAAACCGGTAAATGTAAAAAGTTACCTTGTACAGGTCTGCCAGGCTGCCGCGTTAAGTGTATATGTGTTCATATGCTGCGGGAAAGACAAGGTTCCCGGAGCGCTGACCAGATACAGCAGGCTGGTTACAGCGGTTGCCCTGATATCCCTGATCTGCTGGGTGCTGTTTTCCCTGATAAAGATAGTACCGCCTACAGGCACAGTGGATTCAACCTGGTATTCGACATTTTATACCAAAGCGGAACCGACATTTTATCATATATATTTTGAACCGCAGAAGATCAAATTCTTCGGTAATGTGCTGATAAGAAACTGTTCGATATTTACTGAAGCCCCGATGTTCACGTGGCATCTGCTCATAGCTCTCATGACTGAGCTGTTTGTAAACAGGAAGCTGTCATGGCTTAGAACATGCATACTGTGTGCGGCACTGATATCAACATTTTCAACCATGGGCTACATATTCGGCCTTGGAGGAGTGATACTCAGGCTGGTGCTCGCACTTGTAAGGAGCAGAAGATACAGGAGCATGCGCAGGAGCGTAAAGATCATTGCGTGGATCATAGTAGCTGCGCTGGTCATTGGCGCGGCTGTTGTCAGCCTTATCCTTCTTAAGGAAAAGCTGATCACCTATTCCGGAGACACCAGGATGGAAGACTTCAAGGCAGGTTTTCTTGGCTGGATGGATAATTTCTGGACCGGAGCAGGATTCGGGAACCGGGAGACCATTTTCATACACCGGACAGTTTTCTCGCAGAGCGGATTCAGCAACGGCATAATGGAGGTGGCCGCAGAGGGCGGAGTATACCTGCTCATATGTTTTGTCGGGCCGTTTATATTTGGCTTTATAAACGCGATCGTCCGGAAAGACGGCGGAATGGCCATTTTTGCAGTACTGGTCTTTGTCATAGCTTCGATAACCTGTTCGCAGTACACATGCCTTATGTATTTTTTACAGCTTTTTATGCTGTTTGGATTAATGACCATAAAGAAGAGAGGTACACAACAATAATGAAGAAGATCATAACAGCTGTATTGATCATTTGCCTCGCAGTGGGGAGCACTGCATGTTCACAGAAAAAAGAAGTGATCACAACTCCTGCGACAACAGAAGATGCAGTTACTTCAGGAACAGAACCCGCAGTAACAGAGGCGACTACTGCAGGCCAGCAGGAAACATCTACCCAGCCTGAAGAGACGACCACGGTTTTCACTGAAACTTATTCGTTCAGCGTGCCGGAAGGTTCGAAAGTCACGGTTAACGGAACCACGCTTGAAAACCCTGCAGCCGGAAGCGTACCGGAGATGATCGAGTATTCATCCCGTTTCGTGGATATTCCTGATTATGTAAAATACACTGTAGACCTTGAACCGGGTGAAGTATCTGTTTCAGGTACGGATGCCGACGGAAATAAACTTGCCTTTAAAGTTGACGGCAAAAATTATACAGGCGCTAGCATTGCCCCGCAGGATTTTGTTGATGATGTGAGTGAACTTGTTGAAGACGGACTGTACTGCTGGGGACTTTATTTCATAAACAAAGCTGAACTGAAAAGATATGTTTACTATGACAGCGAGCTTTTCGGCATGATCTTCGGAAGCGGGGATTATGACTGGATCAACAACACATTCTACAACTACGAATATATCTCAGACTATGATTATTCCGAACTGAAAGCAGAAAACTACCGTATATACGGAGATGAGTGCTTTACAGTTGACGTTAGCTATAAACTCAACGTGTATTTTGATGATCCGGACAGATCGGATCCTAACCAGTACATGAATGCCACCATGGTATGGCTTGTGGAAGGAGATTCCTGGTCAATAGCTGATGTGTTCAACAAGGAAGAGACCGATACATATCCTGCCAAGGACGGAGTTGAGATCATCGACATAAATGAAAAGACTTTTACCGGCAAGATGTTCGTGGTCAAGGATCCTTCAAGAGTATTCTGCGGAGTCATTGATGACCTCGGATCCGACGTCGGTGCCAAGATGCCCTCCATACTCCGTCAGTACAGCAATGCCGGCTATTCCATAATCGGCGGCATCAACGGCGGTGACTTTATCGACACAGGCACACATATCTATACGGGAACTCCTCTCGGCCTTGTAATATCGGAGGGAGAGATCGTATATGCCGATGAAGGATATGATTCAACATACAGGATCGCCGGAATAACAAATGACGGCAAATTCAAGTTCGGTTATTATACCGCTAATGAAGCCATTGAACTTGGATTCCGCGATGCCATCCACTGTGAGACCGATTCCGGCCCGTTCCTGGTGGAAGACGGACATATCTATGATGACATACCGGAACCATATGAATACGGCGCCGGCAAGAATGCGCGTACTGCCATCGGTCAGAGAGAGGATGGGGCGATACTTCTTCTGTGTGCTAACGGCAGACAGGCAAATTCCCTTGGCGCAACATTCTATGACCTCGCGGAAGTAATGCTCAAGTACGGAGCAGTCAATGCTGCAGCCATGGACGGAGGATCATCTTCACAGATGGGTTATGAAGTGTCACCGGGATCATTTGATTACATCAACCATCCATTCACCCCGGCTTACGGCCCGAGGGCATGTCCGACATTCTGGCTGATTAAATGATAAGGAATGAATGAAGACAAAGTATGAAATAGACATGACATTCGGGAGCATGCTGCCCAAGCTGATAAAGCTTGCGCTGCCGGTAATGCTCTCGGGAATACTCCAGCTGGCTTTCAATGCGGCGGACCTTGTGGTAGTCGGAAGGTTCGCCGGAGAGACAGCGCTTGCGGCTGTTGGTTCCAACGGCCCTCTTATTTCGCTTATCATAAATGTCCTGCTGGGCATATGCACGGGAACAAGCGTAATTGTTGCCCGGAATTATGGTGCAAAGGATGAGAAAACCCTGAAGGAAACGGTCTGCACTTCAATGACGATCGGCCTTGTGGGAGGTGTTGTTTTTGCGTTGTTAGGCATATTCCTGGCCGAGCCCCTGCTGAAGCTGATGGGCACTCCGGCGGAAGTTCTTCCGCATGCGGCACTCTATCTGCGCATCTATTTTGCCGGCATGCCGGTCATGCAGCTTTATAACTTTGCCAGCGCTGTCCTCAGGGCAGTCGGTGATACCAGAAGGCCTCTTTATTACCTCGCGCTTGCAGGAGTGATAAATGTCGGGCTCAATCTTTTCTTTGTGATCGTGCTTAAAATGGCAGTTCCGGGCGTGGCGCTTGCCACGGTGATAAGCCAGTGCGTATCATGCTTCCTTGTATTGCTCGCACTGGTCAGGTCAAAGGGAATGTACCGCCTGGATCTGAAAAACTACAGATTTTCAGGCGGAGCATTTAAGCAGATAATGAAGATCGGTCTTCCGGCCGGAATACAGAGCTCCCTGTTTTCAGTGTCAAACGTCATCATCCAGTCAACTATCAATTCATTTGGAACTTTTGCAATGGCAGGGAATTCCGCTGCTTTGAGCATAGAGGCATTCATATTTACATCGCAGGACGCGATCAATCAGGGATCCATAGCATCCATAAGCCAGAACATGGGTGCAAGGGAATATGACAGGGTAAAAAAGAGCATACGTTATTGCCTTCTGATGGAGATCGTCGTAGGAGAAGGAATGGGATGGCTCATGATCCTGTTTTCAAGAACGCTTCTCGGATTCTATGTTTCCGGAGAGGAAACGATAGCGGCAGGTGTGATAAGGATGACAGTCATAGGTTCGCTCTACTGCCTTAACGGAATACAGCACATGATGGGCGGAGTCCTCAGATCCCTTGGATTTGGCATACTTCCCACTATCATCTCATTTGTGGGCATCTGCGGATTCAGGCTCGTATGGATATTTACGTACTTCCCGTCCCACAGATCTCTGTGGACGCTTTATGCTTCATATCCGCTTTCGTGGGCATTTACAGTCATAATACTGTTCAGCTGTTATTTCGCACTTAGGAATAAAGCATTTCATAAAGTGTCCTGACTATCGTAATCTGTTATGCCTTTTCCCATGTTAGGCACAAAATGTGAGTAGACCAGATCTGCGGCAAATGCTGTTATCAGTATGGCGCAGATCATTATCAGAACACTTCTTTTTATCTTTCTGAACAGGTTGTCAAGGAACGGCGCAAGCAGATATACTACTGCGATACCGCCGAGACCGAAAACGAACAGTCCCTCGGCGCATATGCGTCCGTTGAGGTTAAGCAGGTATCCGGTGTAATCCCACCATTTTGCCCCTTTTGTCAGTTCAAGGAACCAATGTGTAAAATACTCGACGATGCCGCAGAGAACAATAGCGGCAATGAACTCCAGCCATGGAATGGTGCGCAGCCGTCTGAGCAGTAATAATATCATTACGCTGCCGGCTCCGTAGATCGGAAGCCACGGACCGTGAAGCGTGCCTCTGTTGACAAATATGCCATCGTTAACGAGATGAAGCGTTACTTCCCATAACCAGCCCACCATACACAGAGAGAAAAATATGAGTATGAGGGATGATATGGAATAGCACCTTGCAAAGCCAAGATCTTCTGCGTTTTCATTCTTTTCACTTTCCGGTATCGGGTAGAGCCGGCCGGGATACAGTTCGAGTGCCAGTATCTTCTCGAGACGTTCAAGCTTGTGTATGCGGATCTGGTGGGCTCGGTATGCCCGGTCTTCGTCATTATTGTATGACAGTACCACACCAAACCATTTGGCAAAGAAGATTTTTATCTTATTATGTGAAAGATAGGGTTCTTCATCGGGGGTTTCTGACAGCGCGATCAGGTCTGCATATGCTTCATTCAGGACATCTGATCCGGCTGTCTCATAAAGGTATCTGTCATTCAGTAATACATTATCATTGCCGCCTGCAGTTTTATAATCATCGCGAAGGGCGCTGTAATACTCGGCAAAAGCAGCGGCCTTATATGGATTCAGGAAGAATACCCCCAAAAGACCAAATGTAAGGGCATTGAGCAGATCCCAGGGGATGAAGGAAAGGTCCAGGACAAAACGCTCAGTCTTATGCCCGTTCATCATGCTGCGGGAGAGAGTGATCGCCTGCAACGGGCTTATGTCAGGATTTTCAGCTACTATGAAAGGGACCTGGCTGTATGAGTAATGCTTGATGACGCCGCCAACGATGGTAAGGTTCCACAGCGACTGAAACACAAACACAAGAAGCATCGTCAGCACTGCCTTCGTGTACCTCCTGACACGGAAGAAGAAAAGGAACCTGGATACCGGAATATGTTTATAGGTCCTTGCTTCAAGAAAGATCCTCATGTACGCGGCTTTGTAAACATTTGAAACAAAAGTAAAGAATGCGAATGCGATGAGCAGTGCAGCCGCAATGAAAAGGATGTTTGCAAATGAGTCGGATCGTGTCATGCTCCTTATGGCTGTATAGAAAAGAACATATACACCTCCACTGCTCAGCTTGTTAACTATGGAGGACAGGATACCTTTGCTGCTGGAGAGCGTGAACAGCCCCAGCACGTCTATCCCTTCCCTGGCCATCTGGGATTCTGAGGCAGCAGATTCTTCTTCAAATCGGGAGATGCTGTCGGTCAGGATCGCTTCTATCATGCCGGAAGCATTCAGAGAAGGAACTGTTGAGATGATCCTGTCTTCAGTAGTTGCCGGTTTTGTCCTGGCGCCGAGGAGTGACATGGCATCTGACGAACCTGCTCCGATGAGCGACGCAAACAGGCATGCAACGATGAGCAGCCAGTAATGCTTTTTTAATACATGCTTTGCAGCTTCTTTTATGGTCTTTCTTACGATCTTTTTATTATCCAATTTCTTTTGACCCTTATGTTAGATGTATGATATACAGTAAACACATAACGGTAAGGATTATAGCATAAAGCGTTGCTAATAATAAGATATTGTATTAAAATCATACAGGAAAAACCGTTTGGAGGTATTTAACAATGAATGGAAACAGTTATCAGAATGCATCGATCGGCATGAGGCATTTATTCACATCAGAGATACTTCAGATCGTATCGGCCATACTTCTGTTTATCACAGCAGTGCTGGGAATAACCGGAGGTGCAGGAAAAGCCTTTGTATCATCTGAAGAACCTGTCTTTTCAGGACTTCTTATCGCAGCTCTCGTTTTTGGTCTTCTGTGGACGATCTTAATGCTGATATCACTTATACTTAAGATCGTTGGCCTGGCAAAGGCAGGGAAAGACCATATCTATTTCAAGTATGCGTTTGGTCTTGTATTTGTCGGAATGCTGCTGACTATCGGTACAGCGATATTTGCGGGTAATCCTGTGGTTTCGGGCATACTTGGCACAGCCGTTGAATGCGTTGATGTTGTCATGATGATACTTGTAGTTTACGGATGCATCGCCCTGCTCAATGAAAAAGGCAACCTTGAGATGGTCGTGAACGGCTACTCAGTCGTTAATCTTATGGTCCTGGTTAACCTGATATCAGTGATCTCCCGTATCCTGCCTGTATTTTTTGTCAGCAATACCCTGGATATCGTATTCTATGGATTCTATGTGCTGCTTTCTATCGTAAGCGGCATCATGTATATTGTATTCCTGAAAAAGGCTTCAAAGGCACTTGCATGAAAGAGGTAATAACATGAAGAAACTGGCTTTGATATTATCATTCTGTCTTGGCATGTCACTCCTTGCGGGCTGCAGTTCGGCACCTGCACAGACAACTGCCGCGCCGGAGACAACTGCTCAAGCGGAAGAGACTCAGCCTTCCGGTGATGTTGTAGGCGGATGGGAATTCATTGACGCTGCAAGCGTACTCAGTGAAGACGAGGCAGCCATATTTGAAAAAGCAACAGCTGAATGGACAGGAACCGGACTTGAACCGGTGGCAGTAATAGCCACACAGGTTGTTGCCGGAACAAATTACTGCTATCTTGCAAAGATAACCACGATATCTTCCGCTCCTGAAAAACACTACGGATTTGTCTATGTCTATGCTGACCTTGAAGGAAATGCAAAGATATCCTCTATAAAGGACATAGATGTAAATGTTGATGACACCGAGGATTCAGGAGAGACGACAGAAGGCCTTATGGGAGGCTGGACGATCGCTGATCTTGAGGGAATAACTGTTGAAAATCAGGAAGTCCTTGAAAAAGCGCTTGAAAAATTTGTCGGTTCAAAACTCGCGCCTGTCGCATGTCTTGCAACTCAGATAGTAGCTGGAACCAATTACTGCTTCCTTGTAAAAGAAACAAGAGTGACTGCTGAGCCTGTCTCATACATTGCGCTGGTCTATGTTTATGAAGATCTGGATGGCAACACAGAGATACTGAATGTTCATACCATAAACCATATGCCTGAAGAATAAAAAATGGTGTAATGCAGCCATGATCAAAAAGCCGGTCTTTACGGACCGGCTTTTATGGTACAATTGAAAACATGAAGGAGGCGCTTTCATGTATTATACTTTCCCGGACTACATAAATGAATTTAAATGCACAGCCGATATGTGCCCGGATACATGCTGCGCCGGGTGGAAGATCTGCGTGGACAGGGACTCTCTTAAGCGCTACAGGAAGGTCCGTGGCAGATACCTGTTCAAGATCATAAGATCAGTAGACTTTGCCGGACGCACATTCCGCCATAAAGACGGAAAAAGATGTGCTTTCCTTAGAGATGACGGGCTGTGTGACATGTACATGAACCTTGGAGAGGATGCCCTGTGCAGGACATGCAGGAATTACCCGAGACGTGTTGAAAAATATGAAAATGTAAGGGAAGTCACGCTTTCCCTTTCATGCCCTGAAGTTGCCCGGCTGTTGATGCACCGCGTCGAACCTGTAAGGTTTATCTCAAAAGAGGATGACATCACAGAAGAGATACCCGGAAGCGATCCGCTGCTTTATTCAACCATTTCCGAACTGAAGAATGAGCTTTACGGCATCCTCCAGGACAGGAGCATGGATATAAAGACCCGGGCGGGACTTGCGTTTGCTGTATGCAATGATATTCAGGTGAATATAAACTCCAGGCAGCTGTTTGGGTGCAGTGAGATCTTTAATAAGTATAAAAAGGAAGGCGCAAAAAACTTTATGTCCGGTGCTGTAAGGAGTTTTATAAATGATCCTGAAAAGTACTACGCTGCAATGAGATCGGCATTCTTAAGCCTGTACAGGTTTGAGCCTCTGAGGGAAGAATGGCCGAACATGATCTTAAGGAGCGAAGTATTCTTATACAACGGCGGTGCTGACAATTACAGGAAATTGACCGGGGAATTTAATGAATGGACATCATCAGACGATTCATTTCAGATCCGGATGGAACAGCTGCTTGTTTATTATGTGTCTGCTTACATGAGCAGGGCAGCAGATGACGGGGATGTGCTCTCAAAGATACACATGGCTCTTATCCCTGCCGCGATAATACATGAAATGGCCATGAGCTACTGGCTTCGAAATAATAAACAGCTTTCAGCCGGAGACATGAGCAGGATCACATACAGGTTCTCAAGAGAGATCGAGCATTCTGAAGTTAATCTGAAACAGCTCGGGGAGTGCAGGTTTACAGGGGATAAGCATTGAAAAAACCAGTCATCTTATTGATAATACTTATTGCTGTCCTGGCTGCGGTTGTGACTGTCATCCTGCTTATCGATGCGCCGTCCGGGGAAGAGCAGGTTGCTGAACCGAACACATCCACGACATCTCAGGTAACTTTGGCAGCAGAAGAGACAGAGCCGCATGCTGCAGATGTCACCGGTCAGAACACAGAGACTGTTGAAACAGAGACAACAAAAAGGAGCAGGTCTGTGTTCAGCGAAGATGAGCTCAGGCTCATGGAAAAGGTCATATTTGCCAAAGCGGACGGAGAGGACACAGAAGAGCTGCTGGACGCCCTTGAAGAGATAGATCCGGTAAACAGGGCTGCATGGGATGAGATCCTTGATTTCTGGGATGAAACACATGAAGAAGGGTTTGTAAATACTCTGGAGGCAGGCGGAGAAAGCATATCCGGTATCGAAGGATGTCCGCTGGATGAGACGCATGAAGGGACTCTTCTCCCTGAGGACCTGCCGGCGGATGACAGTCTGTGCATTGTCTGCCTTGGATTTCAGCTGTATTCAGACGGAAGCATGCAGGATGAGCTTGTAGGCAGGCTGGAAGTCATAAGAGCCTGCGCCATGCAGTATCCGAACGCGTGGATACTCCTTACCGGAGGACCAACAGCTTTTCAGGAAAGATCAGTCACCGAGGCTGATGTCATGGCTGACTGGCTCATGGAACACGGAGTGGAAAAAGAGCGGATACTCGTGGAGAACCGGTCGATGACAAGCGCAACGAATGCGCTGTTCACATATGAGCTCCTTAGGGACGATCATCCGCAGGTCCGTGACATTGCCATTATATCCAGTGACTACCATGTTGCGCTTGCAAGCCAGCTCTTTCAGGCACAGTTCATAATGGCCAGAGCGCTTGGTAGTGATACTTTGCTGAATGTACGGGCAAATGCGTCATACCACGTTGACATGGATGAAGAGTTCGGAACTGACATTGAGTCAAACTGGCTATGGATACTTGTCAGGGAACAGGTTACAGATGTACATAACATAGAGGGAGAAATGTAAAAAAGTGCTTGCATTTTTTGCAGGGAGTGGAGTATTATATTCAAATAATTTGCATAATATGCATTTTTGATAAATAAACAGCTGCCGCCTAAAGGCAGAAGAAGAGAGGATAAAACATGGATAAAGTTGTACTTGCATACTCCGGCGGACTTGATACTACAGCAGTCATTCCCTGGTTAAAGGAAAATTACGGATACGAAGTCGTATGCTGCTGCATCGACTGCGGACAGGGAGAAGAACTTGACGGACTGGATGAAAGAGCAAGGCTTTCCGGTGCTTCAAAACTGTATATTGAGGATGTCGTGGATGAACTGTGCGACAACTACATCATGCCATGTGTACAGGCAGGTGCGGTTTACGAGCACAAGTATCTCATGGGAACCGCAATGGCAAGGCCTGCAATCACGGCAAGGCTTGTTGAGATCGCCCGCAAAGAGGGCGCAGTGGCCATCTGCCATGGCGCAACAGGCAAAGGAAATGACCAGATCAGGTTCGAGCTCGGAATAAAAGCTCTCGCACCCGACATCAAAGTCATAGCTCCGTGGAGAGATGATAAGTGGGGCATGGACTCACGTCAGGCAGAGATAGACTACTGCAAGGCTCATGGCATAGATCTTCCTTTCGGAACAGACCAGAGCTACAGCCGTGACAGAAATATCTGGCATATCAGCCATGAGGGACTTGAACTCGAGGATCCTTCACAGGCTCCTAACTATGATCACATGCTGGTCATGACAGTAAGGCCTGAGAAAGCACCGGACGAGGATGAGGAAGTTACGATCACATTTGAGAGCGGAGTGCCTACTTCTGTTAACGGTGAGAAGATGAAGACATCTGATGTTATCCGTACGCTCAACAAGATAGGTGCAAGAAACGGCATAGGCATCGTGGATATCGTTGAGAACCGTGTAGTCGGAATGAAGAGCAGAGGCATATATGAGACACCGGGCGGAACTATCCTCATGGAAGCTCATCAGCAGCTTGAAGAGCTCTGCCTTGACAGGGATACCATCTCACTCAAGAAGGATCTCGGAAACAGGATGGCGGCTCTCGTTTATGAAGGAAAATGGTTCACACCGGTCCGCGAAGCCATTACAGCTTTTGTTGACGTGACACAGAAATATGTCACAGGTGAAGTGAAGATGAGGCTTTATAAAGGCAACATCATTAAAGCGGGCACCACATCACCGTACTCACTTTACAGTGAATCACTTGCATCGTTCACAACCGGCGACATGTATGACCATCATGACGCAGACGGCTTCATCACCCTCTGGGGGCTTCCTCTGAAAGTCCGCGCGATGAGGATGAATGAGCTTAAGAAGGAGAACATAAAATAAAATA
>JAZOAJ010000210.1:0-3859 GCA_045595385.1 Lachnospiraceae bacterium
CCACCCTAGTACTTTACTATACTCCAGATTTACCGCTGAAAGCCCTGTTGCGGTATCAGATGTCACATCACCGCTGTCTACCAAGTCGCCGGCATGGACTGTCTTATCGATCGAGGTTTTATACTCTTCCTCTACATACCCTTCTGCAGCGGAGACGACGGATTGAAGCGCGTTAGTACTACCATGGCGATCCGAACTAACAAATACAGTATATGCATCATCGTTACTTAATTCTGTACTATAGGACGTATAGGTGCTCGATGCCTTAAGAGCTGCTCTACTGCCCCCGAGCTGGTACAGAACAACTCGTCCCGATGCACTATCAAAGTCGTTATCAACAATGGCCAGAGCACCTTTAACGATTGTAACAATATACGATTTGTCCGAAACAGTCGTATAGTCTATATAATTCCCGCTATACGACCACGCATTGGATGCTCCAGCGGTCAGACCAAGTTTGCCGGAAGATACGGTCAGATACGATCCGCTATTTTTGAAAGAGAAATCGGTGATGCCGTTAGAAACCTCCCACAGCATGGACTCCTCATCGACTGTGGAAGTTGTAAGAGCATCCAGCTCAAACACGGAAAGCGCGCCGTTACTGTTAGTAACGACATAGAACGTACCGTCCTCCTCGTAGGCAATAACGTATTTAGAGCTGTCATTTACGCCTTTCGCATAAGTATACGGATCGCCATCATCGGTTTCTTCTATGTCAGTCAGCGTTTCATCTGCTTCAGAAGATTCTTCTGTCAGCACGTCTTCTTTCGATTTCTGATTTGCTTCTTCAGAGTCATCGATTTCTGGCGTTTCTACAGATAGCTCATCATCTGTGTCAACAGTGTCGGATTTCTCATTGGGTTCTCCGCTCATTGTTGCTGATTCAACATTATCTGTCGCGTACGCGATCATCGACGCAGGCATATACGTGATGGTCAGCGATAATGACAGAATCAACGCTAACAGAGTGCTAGTGATTCTGTTTCTGCCTTTCATGTGGTTCCTCCAGGTAATAATGATCTTAGTAAATAACTTTGAGGAATAACTGTTTTTTAAGATGTTTTCTTATCCACAGAAATCTCAGATCTTTGCTAAGTCCGACTTTTGATAAGGATAAGAATCGCTAACAACAATACTTAATAATCATTAATATAGATGCTATATTATACCACTTAGTGTAGCTGTTACGTTGCGCTTTTTTGCGATATCTTGCTTTTTTATTTGGCTTTTTAACAGCTGATTTACTCCTGCCATTTAGGGGGAGCTCTGTTTTCTCGAGTAACAAAAAAAACACTGCAATCAGTGGATCCTGCAGGAAGTGAAATCCTTTTGGGTATCCCAAAAGCTATAGGAATGGAAATCCTGTGTCGAATCTGTAGGAGTGGCTATTTAAGTCGTACGTGCAAGGTTTATGGCTTCTACACTAAATCAAAAAAGCGACTGAGTCCACGTCCCAGTCGCCATCAAGCAAACTCTCTCTATCTCTTTTTTAATGTTTTTATCTCTTTGATCACATGCGCTCTATTGATGATCAACCCTCTCCCGATCCGGAATAACGGAAGGATCGGCAGTAGCACTTTGTGGCGATAGAAGAACGGATACCCGTCTTTCACGAAATCCATAGGCGGGAACAATCTGGTAAACACGTACTTTATCTTTCCGGCCTTCCCTCCTCCAAGTTTATTAATTTTGTTTTTGACCTGGTTATCTATCGTCCCGTAAGTGCCGGATCCTATAACATAGTCCAGCATCTGCCGTTCAGAGCTGCTGAGCTCGTCAATGGCATTGCTCTGCCAAACTGCCTTTCCGAACAGATGCATTGCAAGGCCGCGGTTTTTCTTCTCGAAACCAGTGATTCCAAGTTTCGAAATCTCGGCATCAATATACTTCCAGTCCATCGAACTTCCAAGGCGGGAGCAGTATACATATGTATCAAGCAGCGAGCGGAGTCCGGTGCCACCACCGTCATAATGCTTGTATTCGTGGGCAATCATGTATATGTACGCATCTTCATCGCTGAAATGGTATCCGAAGCTGTTCTCGTCGTTTCTTATCAGTCTGTCCTTTACATCACTGTAGTAATCATGGATCTTTTCACTGAACATAGAACTGAACAGCTCACGGTGTATTTCGAAGTTGCTGACAGGTTGCTTGTAATAAACATCGTGGCTACCTATTCCATAATGCTCCGTTGTAAAGCCAATGCGCTCCATGATGTTTTTCACATCTTCCGCCCTGCCGTTGTCGATCAGTATGTCTCTGTCAGCCATCTGGCGCGTCCCCGGTGCAGGATACAGTCTGTCCATCAGAGAACCCTTAAGCGGCATATACCATATGCCAGCCTCCTTCAGACGCTCAAAAAGAGCATTCATATCAGCCTGCATTATCAGATTCTTGCGGATGGCCTTTGCACGAGCCTGAACGAACCTTGCATCCCTAACGCCTGCGCTTTCAAGCGCCATATCTGTTATACCGGTCAGAAGATGTCTCTCTGATGCTTTATACACATCGTTCAGATCCATGGCTTCGATACGAGCGGGATCAGCCGTCTCATTATTGAGAGCGCACGAAGCGAGATATATGACGTCCTCTATTGCGTTTCTATACTCTTCCTTAGTCATTTGCGCTCCTATACTCTTCCCTGATCATATTCTATGACCCCGCTTTCTGTAAATTCCATAATTTTATCGCAGATCGACAATGCCGCTGTGCGGTGCGTAACTATAACCACGGTCTTGTCTGTCATATTGCGCAGGTTTTCGAGCAGTTTCTTCTCGGTTCTGGCATCGAGAGCGCTCGTTGACTCATCGAGAAGCAGGATCGGACTTTTGGAGAATACAGCACGCGCAATAGCAAGTCTCTGCATCTGTCCTTCAGACAGACCGGCCCCGCGTTCTCCGAGCAAAGTATCCACGCCGTACTCCAGTTCGCTGATGAATTCATCCGCACAAGCGATCCCAAGCGATTTCGAAAGCCTTTCATCATCGTGTGCAGCATCAGGATCTGCAAAGCTGACTATCTCACGGATCGTTCCGCTCATGAGCTGATTGCCCTGAGGCACATACGCAAACAGTCTGCGATACTCCGAAGTAAGCTCCGCTGGTCCGCCATGTTGATCTCTGTAATAGCACATTCCGTCATCCGGCTTATAGACGCACATGAGGAGTTTGAGAGCGGTCGATTTGCCGCAGCCGCTATGCCCAGTGAAAGCCGTATACGAGCCCTTGCCGATCTCAAGTGTAAGATCGTTGAGAACGACCGGCATGTCATCCTTATACAGCCCATCTAGGCTGTCAGATGCAGGGTAATATGTGAAATCAACGTTCGACAGGCCAATAGCTGTCAAATCATTGTTATATAGATCCAAAGCATCCTCAAGCGTCGCTGCCGGCGGCAGGTCATCCTCGAACGATTCCGCCTCCATAAGCCGCTCTGCGCTCGCAAGCATCGCGTAAAACTTCGGCAGATATCCGCTTATATTAGCGAACGGCGAGTGTATCTGAGATATAAGCTGCGTGACCGCAGTCAGTGTGCCGAAGCTTATGGTCCCCTTCAGGATGCCGTAACCGCACCAGCCTACACCGATAATATACATGCCGCTCATCGCAGCACCGAAGCCCACATTGCAAAGGTTGGAAAACCTCATCCTGTGCATGCGGGCTGATTTATGATCGCGCATTTTCTCATCTGCAGCATAAGCAGTCTGAGTCTCGGTAGCAAAGGACCGGATCATCATCAGACTCCCTATCCTCTCCTGCAGGAAGACTCTGAGACGTCCGTCCGCCTCCTGTATGTTTTTATGGAGACGCTTAAGGACCTTACGGAATACCCATGTGAGCACCATCATGGGGATGCCGCC
>JAZOAJ010000211.1:0-3178 GCA_045595385.1 Lachnospiraceae bacterium
TGCCGGCGGAAATATCGCCCTCATCAATGAAGGGGACATCATCGACATCGATATCAAGGCATGCTCCATCAATGTACAGGTATCCGATGAAGAGCTTGCTGAAAGAAGAAAGAGCTGGACAGCTCCTGAACCCAGGATCAAGACCGGTTACGCTGCTCGCTACGCAAAGCTTGTAACCTCAGCCGACAAAGGCGCAGTCCTGATGTAACTATATAGACGGAAAGGTTATCAACATGAAATATAACATAGCACTTGTAAGGGGTGACGGCATAGGCCCCGAGATCGTGGACAGCGCTGTCCGTGTTCTTGACAAGATTGCCGACATATACGGTCACGAATTTATCTATTCATCATATCTCGCAGGCGGTGCCGCAATTGATGAATTCGGCGTTCCCCTTCCGCAGGAGACCATAGACGGATGCCTTGCATCCGACAGTGTCCTCCTCGGAGCGGTCGGCGGTCCGAAATGGGATGACCAGCCCCCTGCAAACAGGCCGGAGAGGGCGATCCTTGGACTTCGCTCAGCTCTTGGGCTCTTCACCAATCTCCGTCCTGCCAAGATATTCCCTGCTCTTGCCGACGCATGCACACTGCGCCCCGATATCGCGTCGCGCGGATTTGACCTTGTGATCGTAAGAGAGCTTACCGGAGGTATCTACTTTGGAGAGCGCGGACGCCGCGAGGGAGCCAACGGACCTGAAGCATATGACACAGAATGCTACAGCGTCATGGAGATCGAGCGTATTGCAAAAGTTGCCTTCGAGACGGCAATGAAGAGAAGAAAGAGCGTCGTCAGCATTGACAAGGCAAATGTCCTTGAAAGCTCAAGGCTCTGGAGAGAAACTGTCGAGCGCATTGCAAAGGATTTCCCTGAAGTCAGCCTCGAGCACATGTATGTTGACAACGCTGCCATGCAGCTTGTTAGGGATCCGTCCCATTTTGATGTTGTGCTCACATCCAATATCTTTGGTGACATCCTTTCAGATGAAGCATCACAGATAACCGGATCGATAGGCATGCTCGCTTCTTCATCACTCGGATCAACATCAAGAGGTCTTTACGAGCCGATCCACGGATCCGCCCCTGACATCACAGGAAAAGGCATCGCCAATCCGATCGCCACTATCCTTTCAGCCGCAATGATGCTCCGTTTCTCATTCGGGCTCAATGTGGAAGCTGACGCGATAGAGAATGCGGTCAACCAGACTCTCAACGACGGCATCCGTTCAGCTGACATAGCTGTTCAGGGACAGCCTACAGTCGGCACAACAGCGATGACAGACGAGATCCTTGCCAGGTTGTGATCCCAGGGATCAATAATGAAATGAAGGCTGCCACACATTTTGTGAGGCAGCCTTTTTTGTTGGAAAACACCTATTGATCGCAGATCAGACATAGCTCCTGTCGATCTGGATCACGCTGAAGCAGTCTTCCCAGAGGGAATCCACTTTTTCAGTTATCTTTTTATTCGCTTCATCGTCATTGTCCTTGCAGTCAGCCGGAAGGACCACATCAAACACCAGGTTTGTATGGGTGGGTCCCGGAACCATCCTCAGGTCATGTATTGTAGCTTCGGGATATATGCTCCGCACCGCATTCAGGATATCGTCTTTTTTCCCGGTGAGCATTTCGTTGTCAGCGTCTATCGGATCCATGTGAATTGTAGCGAGACAGTTGAATCTCTCGGATATCTCATGCTCAGCATTGTCTATGGCGTCATGCAGTTCAAAGATGTCGCCTTTTCCGTCAACCTCAGCATGCAGGGAAACATATACCCTGCCCGGACCGTAGTCATGCACGATCATGTCATGTATGCCGATTATATCAGGATATTCCATGACTGTTTTTTCAATCCCCTTTACAAGCTCGGGATCCGGAGCCTGGCCAAGCAGCGGTGAGACAGTGTCTATCGCGGATGTTATGCCTGCATAGAGGATGAATATCGAGACCAGGATACCTGCCCATCCGTCTATGTTGATATTGAAAAAGTATGCCAGCCCCATTGAGATGAGAGTTACAGCCGTCGCTATGCAGTCGGTAAGGGAATCTGAAGCAGTTGCCTTCAGGGCCTCGGAGCTGATCCTTTTACCGGCATACCGGTTGTAAGTGAACATATAGAACTTGACCAGGATGGCGGCTCCCATTATCACCGCCGGCACCAGCCCCGCCTCTATGGGCTCCGGGTGGATGATCTTTTTTATGGATGATATCCCGAGTTCTCCGCCCACGACTATGATGATGGCGCTTACTATAAATCCGGCCAGATACTCTATCCTTCCATGTCCGAAAGGATGCTTGGGATCGGCCCTCTTTCCGGAAAGCCTGAATCCTATGAGGGTGATCACCGACGATGCCGCATCCGACAGGTTGTTAAATGCGTCAGCAGTTACCGCAACCGATGCGGAAATAACGCCGGCAAAGTACTTTGCACCGAACAGGATAACGTTTATGCAGATGCCGTAGATACTGGCCAGAGTCGCATAAGAACGGCGGACAGCAGGGTCTCCGGTATTATCTTTATCTTTTATGAATAATCTGATCAGCAGCCGGAACATGTTTATGCCTCAGTTATCTTTCCGGCCAGTGCGCTTGCAGCCGCGGTCTTTGGTGATGCGAGATATATCTTCACTTTGTTTGTTCCCATCCTGCCAAGGAAGTTCCTGTTATTTGTCGCCACAACAACTTCCCCGTCAGTAAGTATGCCGCCTGTCCTTCCGCAGCACAGCCCGCAGGAAGGATGGGTAATGTCAGCACCTGCATTTAGAAGAATGTCTATTGTTCCGTTCTTCAATGCTTCAAGATAGACCTTCCGGCTTGCGGGAGTAACTATGAACCTTACAAACGGAGCTATTTTCTTCCCTTTAAGGATCTCAGCTGCTGCCATGAGGTCTTCAAGGCGGCCGTTAGTGCATGATCCCAGGAATACCTGATCTACGGCTACGTCACCAAGATCCGATACAGGTTTCACATTGTCAACATTTGAGGGAACTGCGCACACGGGAACGAAATCCTCTGCGCGGTACTCAAGGATCTGCTCGTATTCCGCGTCGTCATCGCCCTTAAGTCCCTTCTGGAATTCATCAAGTGTGATATTGCAATACTCTGCTGTCTTTTCATCAGGGGCAAACAGTCCGCACTTGGCACCTGCCTCTATGGCCATGTTTGACATGCTCATCCT
>JAZOAJ010000212.1:0-2857 GCA_045595385.1 Lachnospiraceae bacterium
GAAGGCTATGAAGCACAGCATCAGAGAGATACCCGTAACGATGTCAGCATTGAGCATAGGGATATTGGTAATGCTCATAATGGTGTTTCTGGACCAGGACTTCATGTTGTTGATGCCGATAGCCGCAATGGTGCCAAGCACCGTTGCGATGAGTGCCGACAGAAACGCAATGATGATAGTGTTTCTGAGAGCCGCCACGATGGTCTCGTCCGACCACATTTCAAGGTACCAGTCTGTGGTGAAACCGGACCACTTGGCACGGGAACGTCCGCTGTTAAAGGAAAGAACCATCAGCGTCGCGATGGGCGCATACATAAACAGTACGATGATGGCGAGGTAGCAGTCGGAGGCAAATTTCTTTAACTTATCCATCACATGATACCTCCTCTTTCCGAATCTTTATGGTCATCGAAATGATTAACTATAAGCATTGACACGATGACGAAAATCATCAGCACCAGACTCAGTCCCGAGCCCTGATGCCAGTCGGAATCCTGCATAAACTCCTGCTCGATGACATTACCGATGAGGTAGATTTTGCCGCCGCCAAGCATGTTGGAGATGGCGAAGGTTGTAAGTGCCGGTACGAATACCATGGTGACGCCTGAAACGATTCCCGGGACAGACAGCGGAAGAATGATCTTCGTGAGGGTCTGCCAGAAGCTGGCACCCAGGTCATAGGCCGCGTTGATGGTATTGTCATCGATTTTCATCAGTGCGTTGTATAGCGGCAATATCATAAACGGAAGGAAGTCGTATACCATTCCGATCATGACTGCTGCAGTTGTGTTGATGAGGTGCTGCTCCGGGAGGTGAAGGGTTGTCAGTATTCCGTTGATAACGCCTTTTCTCTCGAGAAGTGTCTGCCATGCCAGGATTCTGAGAAGTGAGTTCATCCACATGGGCAGGATAAATATGAACACTATGAAGGATCCCCGGCTGAACTTGTTTTCCCTGAGTATCATGGCCAGTGGGAATGCTATCAGGAAGCACACGATCGTACTGCCTGCCGAAAGGAGCAGCGCTCTGTACAAGGGTCTATAGTTTTCCCAGCGGCGGATCTCCATGAGATTGTCCAGGGTGAAAGCATTGACCCCGTCTGTAAAACCGTAATAAAGGATGGTGAGCAGCGGGATCACGATGAATCCGATGATCCATACAACGTAGGGTCCCGCAAGATATCTGGAGGCTTTATTATTCAATGTCCATCGCCTCCTCATCCTCAGATTCCGGCTTGTTCATGATCTGAATGTTGGAGGGCTTCACGTAGAGGCCGACCTTGGTGCCGGGCTCGCGAAGCTCTGTGGAGTGGATGAGCCACTCGAAGCCGTCGGGAGTGGTGCACTCCATCTCGTACATTTCGCCTTTGAAGATAACGTGTGTCATTTCGCCGTGAAGGATCGACCTTGGATCATCATCATCCAGAAGCTCCACGTCCTCGGGGCGGATAACAACATCAACCGGCTTGTTGGTGCCGAAGCCGGCGTCGATACATTTGAATTCTTTGCCCAGGATACGAACGGAATAATCCTCGATCATGGTGCCGGCGAGAATGTTGGAATCGCCGATGAAGTCGGCAACGAAGGCATTCTCCGGCTCGTTGTAGATCTGCTCCGGGCTGCCGGCCTGCTGGATGTAGCCCTGGTTCATGACTACCACGTAGTCTGACATGGTGAGGGCTTCTTCCTGATCGTGGGTTACATATATGAAGGTGATTCCCAGCTCGTTCTTGAGTCTTATGAGCTCGTACTGCATTTCCTGGCGGAGCTTTAAATCAAGGGCACCCAGAGGTTCGTCCAGAAGAAGAAGTCTCGGCTCGTTTACGATGGCGCGGGCGATGGCGATTCGCTGCTGCTGTCCGCCGGAAAGGGAGTCGATGCGGCGCTTCTCGAAGCCGTCAAGGTTTACGAGCTTAAGGGCATACTTGATCTTGTCCTTTATATAGGAATCTGATTTTTTCTTTATACGGAGGCCGAAAGCGATGTTTTCTTCGATGCTCATGTGCGGAAACAGGGCATACTTCTGGAAAACCGTGTTGAGCTGGCGCTGGTTGGCAGGAAGGTTTGTGATGTTCTGTCCGTCGAAAAGCACGCTGCCCTTGTCAGGCTTCTCGAAACCGCCGATGATACGGAGTGTGGTAGTCTTTCCGCATCCGGAAGGTCCAAGCAGCGTTACGAAGCTGTTCTCGTGTATGTCAAGGGACAAGTCATCCAGAATGATCTGTCCGTCGTAGGCTTTAGTAATGTTTTTTAATTCCAAAAGATTTCTGCTCAAAGCTTTTTCCTCCCCAAATAGATAAATCGGTACCCATGTAAGCATTGACATAATGCAGGAGAAATCCTCTATTCTCCCACTCATTCACGGAACGCCGGTGGCGGCTTGCTGACTGCTTTCCGGCAGCAAATCCGTGACATAGAAAAAGGCCGGAGTCTTTTTTTAGACTCCAGCCTGTATAACGATCGATTCCGAAAATGATCACCTGCACCCCCCGCAGGTTCTTTTTGTAGAAGAGTCTAATTAAACCACTATTCTTATAGGTTTAATATCGTTTCAAATGCAAAAATGTATAATATGCATTTTAACTTCTCTTCTGTATTTTGTTTCCGTTTAGTCTACTCAGAGTGCTTACAAAGGCAACCCTATTGATCGTTTCACAAGATGGAGCATTTACTCCGTTCAGCAGTTAATCTCAACACCCGCACTCTCGCCATATTAAGTGCCGGGCATCCTGATTATCGGCAACGCCTTATAAGATACCGCTAAATACTTATAAAATTTGAGTCCTCCTGACCTTTCTAATCAGGGCCCATCTTTCATGTATCCAGTCCCCCCGGGAACCTTTGCATGCCACAGGCTA
>JAZOAJ010000213.1:0-18321 GCA_045595385.1 Lachnospiraceae bacterium
GCTCTCGGCGGAGACACCAAAGTCAGGACAATTGACGGCGATGTACTGTTCCCGATAAAAGCCGGCACACAGACAGGCACTACCATCAGACTGAAAGGAAAGGGCGTGCCGTATCTCAACAACAAGGATAAAAGAGGCGACCAGTACACCAGACTTGTCGTGGACGTGCCGAAGCATCTTAATTCCAAACAGAAAGAAGCACTCAAGGCATTCAAAGCCGCAATGGAGAAATAATGATCTGGGAAAAATATACGATCAGGACCACTACAAAGGATGCGGAGATCGTCAGCGCGCTGCTGACCGATTACGGCATCAATGATGTCCAGATAGAAAACAATGTCCAGCTGACAGATGAAGAACTCAATCAGATGTATGCTGATTTCGTGAAAGAGCTTCCCGAAGATGACGGAACATGCTTCATAAACTTCTTCCTGGAGGCACAGGACGGGGAAACACCCGAAGACAGGAAGAAACGAATCGAACAGATAAAGGAAGGTCTTTCGCAGGACCAGGAGATGTTCGGACTGGATCCCATGGAGTTCTCTTCCGAAACACTGGATTCCGAAGACTGGGAAAACAAATGGAAGGAGTATTTCAAGCCTTTCACGGTTGATGACATCCTCATCAAACCTACGTGGGAAACCGTACCCGAGGGCATCAGCTGCAATTACCTGATAGAGATCGATCCTGGAATGGCATTCGGAACCGGCATGCATGAGACTACCAGGCTCTGCCTCAGGGGCATCGGAAAATACATGAAAGAAAGAGACCGTGTCCTGGACCTCGGCTGCGGAAGCGGCATCCTGTCCATCGGTGCCCTGAAAAAAGGCGCATCCCATGCAGAGGCTGTTGACATCGATCCCCAGGCCACACAGGTGGCAGCGGAAAATTTTGCTTCCAACAGCATACCTGAAAATGATTACTGCATCCATACAGGAAACATACTGAATGACGACAGCCTGAAGGAGATGTTTGCAAAAGAACCCTTCGACATAGTGCTTGCGAACATACTGGCGGATGTCATAGAGCCGCTTTCAGCAGAAGTCCACCGCTACTTAAAGAGCGGAGGATACTTTATCTCGAGCGGCATCATAGACATGAAGGAACAGCTGATAGTTGACGCTGTAAAGGCAAATCCCGAGCTGGAGTTCGTTGCAGTTGAAACAGACGGTGAATGGCGGAGCGTAGTCGCACGCAGAAAATAACATGTACCATTTCTTTTCATCACCCGAAAACATTGACGGAGAAAAAGTCAGGATAACGGGGCCGAATGTAAACCATATAAAAAATGTGCTTAGGATGAAGCCGGGAGATGAACTGCTGGTAAGCGACGGCGCGGGAACTGATTACACATGCGCAGTGGATCGCATGGATGAAGAAGAGATCGTGTGCCGCATTACCGGCGAAGGCGAGTCGCTATCGGAGCCTCCGGTCAGGTTCTACCTGTTCCAGGGACTCCCGAAGGCAGACAAGTTTGAGCACATAATCCAGAAATCGGTGGAACTTGGGGTATATGAGATAATCCCTGTAAAGACAGCGCGCAGCATCGTTAAATACGATGACAAAAAGGCAAAGGCAAAGAATGAGCGCTGGGGGAAGATCTCTGAAAGCGCGGCGAAACAGAGCAGGCGAGGGATAGTTCCCCAGGTTAAAGATATTTGTACATTTGACGAGGCGGTCAGGTTCGTATCAGATGAAAAGAACGGCATCTCCTTGGGGCTCATTCCATATGAGAACTTCAAGGACATGAACGCCACAAGAGAGATACTTAAGGAGATCCGCCCGGGAATGAGCGTTGCCATATTTGTGGGACCTGAAGGCGGATTTGAAGAACAGGAAGTAATTAAGGCAAATGAGGCCGGCATCAGGAGCATTTCCCTCGGGAACAGGATATTACGGACAGAAACTGCCCCGCTCATGCTTCTCAGCGTCCTTACATTTGCACTGGAATAGATCATGGAATGTTATCTTGACAACAGCGCGACCACCAGGGTCAGCGACCCGGTCGTGGAAATAATGATAAAAGCAATGAAGGAGGATTTCGGCAATCCTTCTTCTAAGCATATTAAGGGAGTGGAAAGCGAACGCATGCTGAAGGATGCAAGGGATAGGATCGCCCGCATCCTGAAAGTCAGCGAAAAGAGCATCATCTTTACTTCAGGCGGCACCGAATCAAACAACATGGCGCTGATCGGAAGCGCAATGGCAAATGCCCGCAAAGGCAAGCATATCATAACCACATCCATTGAGCATGCCAGCGTGCTTGAACCCCTTAAATTCCTTGAAAAGGAAGGGTTTGAGATCACATATCTTCCGGTTGATGAAAACGGGCATATAAGGCCGGAAGAACTTGAAACTGCCATCAGGCCTGATACTATCCTTGTATCGACCATTTTCATAAACAATGAGATCGGTGCGGTAGCAGATGTTGCTGCCATCGGGAAACTGATAAAGAAAAAAGATCCGGCGATCATCTATCATACAGATGCAGTCCAGGCATTTGGCAAGACAGAGATCTTCCCCGCAAAGATGAACATAGACCTGTTAAGCGTTTCGGGACATAAGCTCCATGGACCTAAAGGAATAGGTTTTCTGTATGTGGATCCCGCGGTAAAGATAAGGCCGATGATCCTTGGCGGAGGCCAGCAGAAGGGCATGCGCTCAGGCACAGACAATGTGCCGGGAGCCGCAGGTCTTGCAAAAGCGGCATCAATTGCTTATGAAAACCTGAAGATCAACAATGCCCACATGACCGCCCTGAAGGACCGCCTGACAGACGGACTGATGGAGCTTGGAGAAAGACTGGATAAGGTCAGCATACGGGTAAACTCCAAAAAAGGAGAAGAGAGCGCTCCGCACATAGTCAGCTGCACATTCTCTCCCGTAAAGAGTGAAGTCCTTCTGCATGCGCTTGAGGAAAAGGGAATATATGTATCGAGCGGTTCGGCCTGCTCATCAAATAAGCCGGGGCTTTCCGGAACCCTTCAGGCGATAGGCCTCACTCCAAAGGAAGCAGACTGCACACTCAGGTTCAGCTTCTGCGATACGACTGATGAAGAAGAAATAGATTATACACTGAAAGCACTGGAGGAACTCCTGCCGGTGCTCTCAAGATTTACATCATATTGAAACAGCCGGAAAGGTTATCAACATGGAAAAGAAATACCTGATCAAATACTCCGAGATCGGAATAAAGGGAAAAAACAGGCATCTGTTTGAGGACATGCTTGTCAAGAACATAAAGGCTGCTCTGAGGCTTGTCCTTGCAGAGAGCTACTCTGTGCGCAAGAGTGACGGGCGCATCTACGTCATAGGGGATGATTCCGAAAATGATGAGATAATATCTGCTGTGACCAAGGTGTTCGGAGTCGCGGGCATAGCTCCCCTCACGCAGTATGAAAAATGCGGGATCGATGAGCTTAAGGAACATGTCATTCAGTACATAGAGGAAAACTATGAAGACAGGGATTTTACATTCAAGGTAAATGCCAGAAGGGCAGACAAGACTTACCCGATGACATCAGTCGACGTGAACATGCTTGTCGGAGAAGCTGTGCTGAATGCATTCCCGGAAACAAAAGTGGATGTCCATGATCCCCAGGTCAGCATCTATATAGAGATCCGCCCTGTTGACGTGAACATATATTCAACAATATACCCGGGACCCGGAGGCATGCCGGTGGGCTCTTCAGGCAGGGCGATGCTGCTCCTTTCAGGCGGAATAGACAGCCCGGTTGCCGGATATCTGGTCTCCAAGCGTGGGGTCAGTGTTGATGCGGTTTATTTCCATGCGCCGCCTTATACGTCTGAACGTGCAAAACAGAAGGTCGTGGATCTTGCGAAGATCATCTCGGCATATACCGGACCCATCAGGCTCCATGTCGTAAACTTCACAGACATACAGATGAAGATATATGAAGTCTGCCCGCATGATGAACTTACGATCATCATGAGAAGGTACATGATGAGGCTTGCGGAGCATTTCGCAGCCGAGCGCGGCTGCCTCGGACTCGTGACCGGAGAGAGCATAGGACAGGTAGCGAGCCAGACGATGCAGAGTATGCTCTGCACGAACGCGGTCTGCTCACTTCCCGTTTACAGGCCGTTATGCGGATTCGACAAGCTGGACATAGTGGATATCTCAGAACGCATCGGCGCATATGAGACATCGATCCTTCCATTCGAGGACTGCTGCACGATATTTGTGGCAAAGCATCCCGTGACCAAGCCCAGGCTTGACCGCATAGAAAGATCCGAGAAAAAACTGGAAGGCAAGATAGAAGAACTGTACAGACAGGCGATCGAGACTGTAGAGATCATAGAGATATGAGAGCGGCATTTCACACACTCGGCTGTAAGGTCAATTCATATGAGACCAGGGCAATATCGGAGCAGTTTGAACAGGCGGGCTATGAGATCGTGGATTTCACACAGCCTGCAGATGTTTATGTTATCAATACCTGTTCTGTAACATCAATGGCCGAGCACAAATCCAGGCAGATGATACACCGTGCCAGAAGGCTGAATCCCGGCGCGGTGATAGTTGCAGCCGGCTGCTATGCGCAGAGGGCTGAAGGCGACATAAAAGATGACGGTTCGGCGGATATCATAATAGGCAACAATAACAAGTCACATATCATAGACGCGGTATCTGAACTGCTCAGGGAAAAACAGGGCGGTGCGGATATGCAGGGCAGGGACTATGTTGAGGACCTCATGCAGTGCAGGGACTATGAAACGCAGATAATCACCGGATTCGGCGAAAACGTGCGCGCATATGTCAAGATCCAGGACGGCTGCAACCGGTTCTGCTCATACTGCATAATCCCGTACATCCGCGGCAGGTCCAGATGCAGGGATGAAGAGGATATCCTTTCCGAGATCAGGGGACTGGCTGCAAACGGCTACAAGGAAATAGTCCTTACAGGCATAGACATAAGCATGTATGAAGGCATGCCGTCTCTCATAGAAAAAACGGAAGCGGTAGAAGGCATAGAAAGGATCCGCCTTGGTTCGCTCGAGGCGGGTGTGATCACGGATGAGTTCATTGAAACTGCTTCAAAGAGCAGCAAGCTGTGTCCGCATTTCCATCTTTCGCTCCAGAGCGGGTGCGCGGCAACCCTTAAGAGGATGAACAGGCATTACACTCCTGAAGAATATGCCCAAAAGGTAAACCTGA
Organism: Lachnospiraceae bacterium; assembly: GCA_045595385.1. Lineage (GTDB taxonomy): Bacteria > Bacillota > Clostridia > Lachnospirales > Lachnospiraceae > RGIG5612. The sequence continues at coordinate 5,180 of JAZOAJ010000213.1, forward strand.
TCAGGGAAAAGATAGGCAGCTGCGCCATAACTACTGACGTTATAGTAGGGTTCCCCGGAGAAACAGATGCGGAGTTTGAGGAGAGCCTTGAGTTTGTTCAGCAGATGGGGTTCACCCAGACTCATGTATTCAAATATTCAAGACGGGCAGGCACCGTTGCTGACAGGATGCCAGGTCAGGTTACGGAAAAAGTAAAGAATGAGAGATCCGCCAGGCTGATCAAAGTGACGGATGAGATGAACCTCAAAGCGGCGGAGAGTTTTATCGGTAAAACTGTTCCTGTGCTGATAGAGGAAAAAGAAAAGACACCCGAAGGTGTAAGCCTGCAGTGCGGTTTTACACCGCAGTACATAAGGGCGGGAGTAGAAAGCAGCAGCGATCTCATCAATATCATACAGAATGTGCGGATCACAGGCATATCCCGAACGGAAAATGGCAGGGTGATGATCGGAAAGATCGAGAAAAACTTGCAGTAAACAGACATTTGTACTAAAATCTATAGCATGAGCGACGAATTGACTTTTACACAACATTATAGAATCCCTAAAGAGGAGATCCTTACCGTTGATAAGATCATCGAGAAGGTTTATGCTGCGCTTGCGGAGAAAGGCTACGATCCGGTAAACCAGATCGTTGGATACATCATGTCCGGAGATCCGACATACATCACCAGTTACAGAAACGCAAGAGGTCTTATCACTAAGGTGGAAAGGGACGAACTGATAGAAGAAGCCATCAGTTTTTACAACAACAACAAGCTTAAGAAATAAGGTGCATTCTATGAGGATTATGGGTCTTGATTACGGATCCAGGACGGTCGGAGTTGCGGTAACGGATGATCTTCTGCTTACAGCCCAGCCGGTAGAGACCATAAAGAGAGATTCAGAGAACAAGCTCAGACGCACCCTTGCACGCATAGAAGAACTTATCAGGGAGATGGACGTTGCCGAGATCGTGGTAGGACTTCCCCTGAACATGGATGACACTGAAGGAGAGAGGGCTGCAAAGACCCTCGCTTTTGCTGAAAAGCTGAAAAACCGTACAGGCCTGCCTGTTCACATGCAGGACGAAAGGCTGAGTACAGTTGCAGCTAAGGAGACTCTCACGGAAATGGGAGTAAAAGGGCGTGATCTGAAACAATACGTTGACAAGATCGCGGCAGCATACATATTAGAGGATTACTTAAATGGACGAGAGAAAGATGATATTCACAAATGATGACGGAGAAGAGGAAGAACTCTATATCCTTGAAGAGACAAGGATCAACGGAGTGAACTATCTTCTGGTTTCCGAAGAAGAGGACGATGGGAATAACGACCTTGACGTATACGTCATGAAGGAAATTGCATCTGAAGGTAAAGAATCCGTCTATGAGTTCGTAGAGGATGAGAAGGAACTTGATTCCCTTGCAGACATCTTTGCGGAACTCCTTGGCGACGAGGAAGACATCGTTAAATAAACAGGACTTTTTGCGCACGTGTACGCGGTGCCGTGCGTTTTATTACAATAAAAAGATTTTTACATCAAGCAAACCCGGAAATACCTGGTTTGCTAAGTTCGTATGTTAAGAAAAGGAGGAACTAGTGGCAGAAACAAAGACTGCACGCAGACAGAGTACAAAGAGCAGCTCTGGAAGAAAAACCAAAACAAAAAAGAAAAAAGAAAAGATAGGCAAGGTCAGGGTGATATCGCTTGGAGGCCTTGACCATATCGGCATGAACATGACCCTGATCGAGTATGATGACAGCATCATCATAATCGACTGTGGCATGGCATTTGCCGATGATACTCTTTTAGGAATAGATCTCATAATTCCCGACATAACCTATCTGAAACAGAACAAGGACAGGATTAAGGCCTTGTTCGTGACTCATGGCCATGAGGATCACATAGGCGCCATTCCCTATATCTTAAATGAAGTCAACATGCCGATCTACGCGACCGGCCTTTCCATAGCTTTGATCAGAAAGAAGCTTGAAGAGCGCAGGATGACTGATATAGCCGAGCTGAACACCATAGGATACGGCGAGATCATAAAATGCGGAAAGATCAAAGTGGAATATGTAAGGACGAACCACAGTATTTCAGATGCCGCCGCCCTTGCGATAACCACTCCCGCAGGAGTCATATTCCACACCGGAGACTTTAAAGTCGACTATACACCTGTATATGGGGATGCAATCGACCTCTGGAGATTTGCCGAACTCGGAAAAGCAGGGGTTCTTGCTGTCCTTTGCGATTCCACAAATGCACTCCGCGAAGGTTTCACCATGTCCGAGAAGACTGTCGGAGAGACATTTGACAACATATTTGCCGAGAATTCAAAGCACAGGCTGATAATAGCAACATTTGCCTCAAATGTTGACCGGGTACAGCAGGCTATCAACTCTGCCCATAAATACAAGAGGAAAGTTGTCCTTGAAGGGCGCTCCATGCTGAACATAATCGAGACGGCGGCCGATCTGGGATATATCACAGTCCCTAAGAATACCATTATCTCTGTAGATGAGATGAACCAGTATCCGGACAGCAGGATAGTGATAATCTCAACCGGAAGCCAGGGAGAGCCTATGGCCGCCCTCTCCAGGATCGCAGCAAACACACATAAGAAGATAAGCATAAAACCGGGTGACGTGATCGTCTTTTCATCCCACCCGATCCCCGGAAACGAAAAGGCGGTCACAAATGTCATGAATGAGCTGAGCCGCATGGGGGCCGATGTCATTTTCCAGCAGACACATGTTTCAGGACATGCCTGCCAGGAAGAGATCAAACTCATCTACGCGCTGCTTAAACCCAAGTACATTTTCCCGATCCATGGTGAATACCGTCACCGTCAGGGAAATGCCGCGATCGCATATGCCATGGGCTACAAGGAGAAGAATGTGCTCATGTGCGACATAGGCGACATCATCGAAATGGATTCCAAGGGATGGAAGGTCGTTGACCATGTCCAGGCAGGCGGGATCTATGTGGACAACTCCGGAGTGGCAGATGTCGGAAGGACCATACTCGATGACAGAAAAGACCTTTCCGAGAGGGGTGTGCTCATCATCACGGCATGCATCAGCAAGTCCGGAGGCTATGTTGTATCGGGCCCCGAAGTGTTCACCAGAGGCTGGGCCTACAGCGGGGACATCGAAAAACTCGTTGAAGATGTAAAGGAAATCGTATATAATTCATTGGAATCCTATCTGCAGGAAAACCGTTACAGCAGAGGGAAGATCAAAATGGTGATCGCAGACGCGGTCCGCAAATTTGTCCGCGGCAGGAACAACAACGCGCCGATGGTGCTGCCGTTCATTCTTGAGACGGACTGATAAAAGGAGATGTTCATGGCATCCAAAGGCCGCAGCCTTAATTCCATAAAGCTGAAGGATTTCCCTGAGAACAAGGGCCTTGCCGATGATTTCTTCGACAGGGAATTTGAAGAGGATGATCCCGATGAGGATACTGTCATCATAACCAGGGATGAGATACCTGAGGATGAGGACGGTACTTCAGGTCTGGCAGTACGTTCACTTTCAAGCCTGTTTGACGATGATGATGTCAGTGCCGGTAACACTACAGTCATATCAAGAGACCAGCTTGATGAGGCCGGCAATCTGAAAGAGGTTTCGTCTGCAGACCCGGCAGAAGATACGGCAGAAGACATAAATGAAGAAATAAAAGAAGAGAAGGATGTGCCTGCACCCAAAAAGGTACAGCCAAAGAAACCGAGCAGTGATCAGATAAGCCGCAATCCTAAACCGGCCGCTCAGTTCAATGAAAAGAAACCGCCCAAGATGCCCAGGGTTAAGGATTTTGGTAAAAAGAAGCATTCAGCTGCTTACAGGATAATCAAATTCTGTATTTTCCTTCTTATATGGATCGCAGTCGCATTTGCCTGCTATCAGGGTTATAAGTTCGGATACAAGGTCTTGAATGACCAGCCCATGGATTCCGCAGACGCCAGTAAGATACAGATAACCGTCACAGGCAATGAGACCGATGAAGAGATGGGAAATATCCTTCTTGCAAACAGGCTCATCGATGATGTGGGCATTTATAAATGGCGCTGCCTCCTCTATAAGTCTGAATACACTCCCGGTACTTTCAAACTCAGCCGTTCGTATAATACAGAGAAGATCCTGAACATTCTGGCAGGATATAATTACTCAGAAGGCACAATGGAGGACGAGAGCTCTTCCGAGACAGCCGCGCAGGAACAGACTACAGAAGGTTCTCCGGATGGCACAGTTGAAACAACAGCAGCTGAAAATGCCGGCAACGGTGGAGACGGTGAAGTCTACGACGGTGGCGGAGACTATGAAGAAGACGTGAACTACTACGATGACGGCGGAGATTACGAAGATGGCGGAGATTACGTAGACGGCGGAGACGACGGAGAAGGCGGAGACGGCGGAGACACCGGAGACGGCGGAGAAGGTGGAGATACCGGAGACGGCGGAGACGGCGGAGACGCTGGAGAAGGTGGAGAAGGCGGAGACGCCGGAGAAGAAAACAACGACTGACAGCAGTAAGAGTCCAAAACTAAAAAGGGCGCCGCACGTAAGGTGCGGCAGCCCTAATTATTTTTATGATAGTTGATCAGAATATCACAACATATATTCATTCGCTTGAGCGGGAACCGGATCCCGGACTGGAAAGATTAAGGCTTGAAGCTGAAAGATCAGGAGTCCCTGTGATCCGGAGAGAGACTGAGAGCTTCATGAAAGTCCTCCTGAAGATGATAAATCCCGGGAGTATACTTGAGGTAGGCACTGCAGTCGGATACTCTGCCATTTTCATGGCTAAGAATACGGGTGAAGACTGTCATGTCACAACAATTGAAAACTATGGTGAACGGATAGAAGCAGCGTCAGCTAATATAGAAGCATACGGCATGGAAGAGAGGATAACCCTGATAGGCAAAGACGCACAGGAAGTGCTGCCGGCGCTTGACGGTGCATTTGACCTGATCTTTCTTGACGCAGCTAAAGGACAGTATATAACTTTCCTTCAGGATATTCTGAGACTCCTTCCAAAAGGCGGCATCCTTCTTGCCGACAACGTCCTTCAGGATGGAGAACTGGTAAGGTCAAGATTCGCGACGCCAAGGCGTCAAAGGACGATACATGACAGGATGAGGGAGTTCATATGGGAAATAAAGCATTCGGATGAACTGGAGACAACCCTTCTTACAGTGGGAGACGGATTGACATTAAGTATAAGAAAGTGAGACAGAGAAGACTCTATGGATACTATTAAAAAACCCGAACTGCTCATGCCGGCGGGATCGCTGCCTGTACTTAAGGTAGCGGTCATGTACGGGGCTGATGCGGTATATATAGGCGGAGAGGCTTTTTCACTCCGGGCAAAAGCCCACAATTTCTCAATAGAAGATATGAAAGAGGGCATAGAGTTTGCCCATGAGAGGGGAGTAAAAGTCTATGTAACTGCCAATATCCTTGCGCATAATGAAGACCTTGAAGCTGCAAAGGATTACTTTTTACAGCTTAAAGGGCTGGGGGTTGATGCACTCATCATTTCCGATCCGGGCATTTTCCGGGTTGCGAGGGAGGTCCTCCCGGAGGTTGAGGTCCACATCAGCACGCAGGCAAACAACACAAACTCGGGAACCTACGCATTCTGGCATGACATGGGGGCAAAAAGGGTAGTGAGCGCCAGGGAACTGTCTCTCGCTGAGATCGCACAGATCAGGAAAAGCATCCCTGAAGACATGGAGATAGAGACATTCATCCATGGAGCAATGTGCATCTCATATTCCGGCAGATGTCTTCTTAGCGCATTCCTTACGGGAAGGAGCGCCAACATGGGAGAATGCACCCATCCCTGCAGATGGAAATATGCCCTTATGGAAGAAAGCCGCCCCGGACAGTACATGCCTGTGATCGAAAATGAGCGCGGTACATATATATTCAATTCAAAAGACCTGTGCATGATAGAACACATCCCCGAGATGATCGAAGCAGGGATCGACAGCTTTAAAGTAGAAGGCCGCATGAAAAGCGCACTTTATGTCGCCAGCGTCTGCCGTACCTACCGCATGGCAATAGATGACTTTCTGGAAGACCCGGAAAAATACAGGAGCCGCCTGGGGTTTTACCTGGATGAGATATCCAAATGCACATACAGGGAATATACCACCGGCTTTTTCTTCGGGAAACCGGATGAAAGCGCACAGATCTATGACTCCAATACCTATGTCAAGGAGTGGATATATCTTGGCATGGCTAGCTCAGACATAAAGGTATCAGATGGAAAGACCTGTTACGGCCTTATCCAGAAAAATAAATTCTCTGTAGGTGACCATGTGGAGATAATGAAGCCGTCGGGCAGCAATATACAGGCAGTGGTACAGGGCTTGTGGGATGAAGACGGAAACCCGATAGATTCATGCCCGCATTCAAAGCAGCATTTCTATGCGGATCTCGGAACGGAACTTGAAAGCTTTGACATCATTAGGTGCAACCGGCCATAACAGAAAATGAAGATCAGACACAGGTCAGACATAATAATCTTAGTGATGACATTTTTCTTTTGGGGTAGCGTATATGCTGCCTCAAAGTTTGTATACCCGTTTATCCCGCCATTAACAGTCGTGATGTTAAGAAGCAGCCTTTCCTCAGTGCTTTTCGGACTGCTTCTGCTTAAACAGGGGGGATTTAAGCCGGAGAAGAGACATCTGCCGGAAAAGAAGCATATATGGATGTTCGTCCTGACCGGCTTTATGATGTATGCTTCCGCAGTCAGCCTGACAAATGTCGCAACCAGATTTCTTGGTGCGTCAATGTCAGCACTCCTCAACTGCCTGAATCCCATATTCATAACATTCTTCGCAATGCTGATACTGAAAGAAAAACTGAATGCAAGGATAATTGCCGGTATCATCATTTCGCTCATAGGTGTGATAGTGGTGCTGGGAGTTACTTTCAAAGGTGTAAGTCTGAGGGGCGTGGCTTTCTCTCTTACCGCAGTGCTGCTCTGGAGCATTGCCAGCGTGCTGGTCAGAAAACTGTCAGCGTTTTACACACCTGTTGAGATATCATTTTATGCAACACTGTGCGCCATCCCGTTTAATCTGCTGTATTCGTTTATTGAGCTCCGCACAGCACAGGTCACATTGACACCGCTGGCTGTAGCGGTCATGCTGTACATCGTGGTCTGCGGGGGATTTATTCCGAGTTACCTTTATAACAGGAGCCTTTCACGCAATCCCGCAAGCATATGCGCCATGTTCTATCCGTTCCAGCCGATGGCTGCAACACTGCTGGGTGTCATCATTCTCGGAGAGAAGCTTACATGGAACTTCTTTGTCGGGGCAGCGGTTATCTTTGCGGGTGTTCTGCTGGGCCTCAGCAGCGGGAAAAAGGCAGGTTGAAAAAGCGTTCTTGATTTTATGGGCAAAACCAATTATCATTGTTGCAATGGTTTTGCTCACGCAAAAGAGATCAAATACATAAAAGGTGGTTATCCCAATGAGTCAGGAAAAAGTTGATAAGTACAAAGAAGAGAAGAAAAACAGGAAACAGACAGTTAAAAAAGAAAAGGTCAGAAAGACAGTCATTACTGTGGTCTGCATAGTTCTCATAGCTGCGCTGGTGCTTTTTATCCTTTTCTCAGCGATAAACGGGATCATAGGTTAACTTATATCTATAGACTGAAAGGCGCCGTGGACATCCATGGCGCTTTCTGTGTTTTTAAATGAAACTGGCTGGAAAGATCTGGAGAATAATATATCCCGCGCTGCTGTTGTTCGGAACATATTTCGCGGTTTACATCGTCGCCATTTTTAGCTACGGTTCTTTTTTCAGCGCAAAGTATCCTGATCTGGATAGTTTCATGGCGGCTGCCGGAGACATTGTCAGCATCGCATCTCTCCTGATCGGAGGACTGGTCGTATATTATTTCTACAAAAAAGACTATCCGGTCGAATTCAGGATGCTCACAGACAGCCCGAAGTACATCATACTGATCATTATCCTTGCAGTTTTCCTCAGCCACGGGCTTAACATATTGGTATCGCTTGTCAATTATTCGGGTTTTCTTGGTACATACAGTCAGGGAGTGCAGAGCACTGCAGCGGCAGCAGTCATCATTACCGTTATAAAAACGGTCATCCTTGCTCCGATAGCCGAGGAACTGACATTCAGGGGCCTGATATTCCGGAGGATGGAAGTCTATACGTCATTCTGGCCTGCGGCAATCGTAAGCTCTGTATTATTCGCTCTTTACCACATGAATCTGCTCCAGGGGATATACGCATTTTTATACGGCATAGTGCTGTGCCTGATCTACAGTAAGTTCAGGAATATCCTTGCGCCGCTGATCATGCATGCTGCTGCAAATGCATTTACACTTGTCTTCACATATCTGGGACTTGATTATCCGAGCATTCCTGTATACATTGCGGTGATGGCTGTTTCGCTTGGGATTTCGGCTGCATTGTACTTCTGGATAAACAAAAGCACCGCTCAAAAATGATTTTTACTTGTTTATAAAAAATGATTGTGCTAAACTGTTTTGCAGTGATTCTTTTTGAAAAACACCACTAATTCATTATTTAGGAGGAACAGACCAATGGCACTTTACAAAGTTATGAAGGGCGCTGACGCATGGGAGTATGAAGGAAAAGGTCATTATACATGCAAGGCTACAAGACTTCACACATTTGATGATTTCGAAGGCGGAAAACTCACAATGGGACTTACCCATTTCTTCCCTCACGGCGGAGCTTATGTCCGTGAGACAAACTTCGAGATGATCTATTATGTAAAGAAAGGCAATCTTACCATCATCACTGCTGATACAGAAGATGGTGAGCAGACAAGACATCACCTCGTTGAAGGCGACTCGATCCGTTTCATGCCCGGCGCTTGCCGCGGTATTGACAATGAGTCTGACACAGAGGTTGTTCAGATGCTTGTAGTTATGATCGTTGAGCCTAAATAATCAGCCGATATCATATAACCTTAAATAATAGCGCCTCCGGTTTCCCGGGGGCGCCTATTTCATGTAAATGTTATTTCTTCCGTTCCTCGATCTCAATGCTTCCGCCATTCTCCAGATCCTTGCCTTCGAGAAGGAGAAGCTTTTCAGCCATCAGCCTCGCAAATCCTCCAACTACAGCTGAAGTCATGATCAGCGCACTGGCCTGGTCTGTGGCGATGACCGAATTCATCTTGTGATCCAGTATCCCGCCTGCGGCGATACGCACCTGCTGGATAAAATATCTGACTGCAAGCTGATGCTGCTTGACATATGAATCATAAGTCTCTTTAAGTTTTTCATCGGAAATGTCAACCGGTATCATGGTCTGTATCGTAGGAATGCTGAGACTCTGCTTAAGCGAACAGATCATGATGAGAAAAACGATATGTTTACGGTAATATTTCTTTTCCTCAGGTTCCGGCATTATCTTTTTGCGGACGTAATTATTGACCATGGCGGGTGTGATCAGCTCTTCGCCTTTCAGTTCCGGCGGAAGATAATCCAGATATTCCTTTATCATCGAAGTCAGCTGTTTCATGTACAGGCCGATGTTGGGGATGTCCTCCCAGGCAGGCAGCCTGTAGCTGTCCATGTATTTTTCCCAGCGTCTCAACTTGCCGGCGATAAGGGCTTTGTCGTAATACATGATAAAACCTCCTTGCTTTTTAACAGATCGTGAAAAAAACGCCCGATCCGATAATCTTTTGAGCAGCTTGCAAAAACTTCATGGACTATCTGATCTTTTAGATTATATCATGCATGCATTATTTAAAGATACATATTTTTTTCACCACTTCTATTCTTGACATAATCCGCAGAACAACCTATACTAATCTTCGAGATTAGATTACTTCCTGGAAAGGGAAGATCATTAATAAACGGAGGTTATTTATCATGAACAACATTTTTGATCTGGTTGCAGAAGTCATCGCTGAAAGAAACGAGTGCGAGATCAGCGATATCAATCCTGAAATGACATTTGAAGAACTGAATATCGATTCACTCGATACAGTTGATCTTCTCATGCAGCTCGAAGACAAGATCGGAACAGAGATCGAACTTGATGAGGAAGTTAAGACTGTCGGCGAACTGGTTGATTTCATCGAGCGCAAGACTGCATGATCTAAACGCGGTCGTAAATTAAACACAAAGGAAAAAACTATGATTAAAACTGAAATATGCGACATGCTGGGTATCAAATACCCGTTATTCCAGGGGGGAATGGCATGGATCGCTGACGGTAAACTGGCTGCCGCCGTATCAGAAGGCGGAGGCCTGGGTATTGTTGCGGCAGGAAATGCTCCCGCAAGTTATGTAAAAGAACAGATTCAGGTCGCTAAATCGCTGACTGATAAGCCTTTCGGCGTAAACATCATGCTGCAGAGCCCGTTCTGTGACGAGGTGGCACAGGTAGTGGCAGATGAGAAGGTAGCTGTTGTAACCACAGGTGCAGGAAATCCTTCAAAGTACATGCAGATGTGGAAAGACGCGGGGATCAAGGTCATTCCTGTAGTTGCTTCTGTCGCAATGGCAAAACTCATGACCAGGCTTGGAGCTTCTGCCCTCATAGCTGAAGGCGGAGAGAGCGGAGGCCATGTGGGAGAGCTCACGACTATGGTACTTGTCCCTCTGGTCGTTGACGCTACAGACCTTCCTGTAATAGCTGCTGGCGGCATAGCTGAAGGCAGGGCGGTCGCAGCGGCATTTGCCCTCGGGGCACAGGGTGTTCAGCTTGGAACCAGGTTCCTTAGTGCATATGAGTGCAATATTCATCCTGAGTACAAAAAGAAAGTACTGAAGGCCAATGATCTTTCGACAATGGTAACAGGCAAGAAACTCGGTCATCCGGTAAGGAGCATCAGGACTAACTTCTCACGCGAGTATGCCAAGGCGGAATTTGGCAACATGCCTGATGATGAGCTCGAAAAGCTCGGAACCGGTGCGCTCCGTCTTGCTGTACAGGAGGGCGATTCCGAGAGGGGATGTTTCCTGTGCGGACAGGTGGCTGCAAGAGTCAATAAAGAGCAGCCTGCAGCGGAGATCATCAAAGAGATCATGGAAGAGGCTGAACCTGCAATGAAGGGAGTAGCCAAGTGGGTAAAATAGCATTTGTATTTGCCGGCCAGGGAGCTCAGGCTCCCGGAATGGGCAAGGCTCTGTACGACAGCTTTGAAGCTGCAAGAGAAGTATTTGACCGTGTGGACGCGATCAGGCCCGGTACGTCAGCCCAGTGTTTTTCCGGAACAGAAGATGAACTTAAGAACACGGCCAACACACAGCCGTGCATGTTTGCTGTCGAGCTTGCAGCAGCAGCTGTACTTGACAGCGTCGGCATTAAAGCGGACATGACTGCAGGGTTTTCACTTGGAGAACTGTCAGCCCTCACTTATGCAGGCGCCATGGATCTGGAAACAGGAACAAGGCTGGTAATGAAAAGAGGGGCTCTGATGCAGGAGGCAGCCGGCATGCACGATACATCCATGGCGGCTGTAGTTAAGCTTTCAAATGAAGAAGTGGAAAGGATCTGCGCAGAGTTTGACCAGGTATATCCGGTAAACTTCAACTGTCCCGGACAGGTTGCCTGTTCAGGAGCCGCATCAGAAATGGGAGCTTTCGGCGAGGCTGTAAAGGCAGCAGGCGGAAAGGCATTGCCTGTCAAGGTGAGCGGTGCATTCCACAGTCCGTTCATGGATGAGGCCGCAGGTCAGTTCGCTGAGCTGATAAGCACAGTTGACTTTAAAGAACCTCAGATCCCGGTGTATTCAAACTGCACGGCCAAGCCTTATGGCAGCAATGTTGCGCAGGTGTTGAAACAGCAGATCAACAATCCGGTAAGATGGGAGACCATCATCAGACGTATGATCAACGAAGGCGTTGATACATTTATTGAACTTGGACCCGGAAAGACGTTGAGCGGATTCATAAAGAGAACAGATCCGTCAGTCAGGTCATTTACATGTTCAACCGAGGAAAATGTAAAAGCCATCATGGCGGAGGTAAGAGGATGCTGAAAGGTCAGGTAGCCATAGTGACCGGAGCCTCAAGGGGCATAGGTGCAGCTATCGCTAAAAAGCTCGCTTCGATGGGAGCTGACATAGCGGTTATTTTCGCGGGAAATGAGGAGGCGGCAAATGCGGTCTGCAGCCTGCTGACATCCGAATACGGAGTCAGGGCAAAAGCATACAGATGCGACGTTGCCGATTTTGAAGCCTGTAAGGAGACTGTGTCGCAGATCAAGTCCGACCTTGGCACTGTGAACATTCTTATCAACAACGCGGGCATAACCAGGGACGGCCTTATAGCCATGATGAAAGAGGATGCTTTCGACAGTGTCATTGCGGCGAATCTCAAAGGAACGTTTAACATGATACGCCAGTGTACTGGTATTTTTGTCCGGAACAGATCCGGCAGGATCGTCAACATCAGCTCTGTTTCCGGGATGATCGGCAATGCCGGGCAGGCAAATTACAGCGCTTCCAAGGCAGGGATCATCGGACTTACAAAGTCAGTCGCCAGGGAACTCGCATCGAGGAATGTTACCTGCAATGCAGTTGCGCCCGGATTTATAGAGACGGACATGACAAAGGATATCGGTCCTGCAGGTGAGGAACTTAAAAAGTCCATCCCTCTCGGGAGGCTTGGAAAGCCTGAAGACATTGCTGATGCAGTCGCGTTCCTCGTTACTGCAGATTACATCACCGGTGAGGTGCTCAAGGTAGATGGCGGAATTGCCATGTAAATCTTAAAAACGTAACAGAAGGAAATATCATGAAGGAAGATAATATCAGGAAATACGCTGAATTAATGAAGGAGCTTTCCCTTACGGGAATGGAGATCACCGAAGACGGAACCACTGTCCGCCTCGAGCGCATGCCTGCTCCTGAGGCAGTGCGCACTGTAAGCGTTCCGGCTGAACCTGAGGCAGAGGCCGCCAAGGCACAGCCGCAGCAGGGCGGAGCAGCAGTAACATCACCTATGGTAGGTATCTTCTATGCGGCTCCTGCTGAAAATGCAGAGCCTTATGTAAAAGTGGGCGACAGCGTTAAGAAGGGTGATGTTCTGTGCATCATAGAGGCAATGAAGCTCATGAACGAGATCACAGCGGATGCTGACGGAGTTATATCCGAGATCTGTGCAAAGAACGGACA
>JAZOAJ010000214.1:0-3697 GCA_045595385.1 Lachnospiraceae bacterium
GATGAGACCATTAAAAAACTCGGCGGACTTCACAAATTTACGAACTGGGACAGACCCATCCTTACAGACAGCGGAGGCTTTCAGGTTTTTTCACTTGCAGGACTGCGCAGGATAAAGGAAGAAGGCGTATCATTCAGCTCCCACATTGACGGGCATAAGATCTTCATGGGACCGGAAGAGAGCATGCAGATCCAGAGCAATCTGGGATCGACGATCGCCATGGCATTTGATGAATGCCCTTCCAGCGTCGCCGAACGCGAATATGTGGAAAAGAGCGTGGCAAGGACAGAGAGATGGCTGGTAAGGTCCAAGGCTGAGATGGACAGGCTGAACAGCCTGCCTGATACCGTCAATCCCGATCAGCTCCTGTTTGGCATCAACCAGGGAGCCTGCTTCGAGGACATAAGCATAGCAAACGCAGACTACATATCATCACTTGACCTTGACGGATACGCGATAGGAGGTCTCGCAGTAGGTGAGACACATGAGGAGATGTACCGCATACTTGACGCGTCGGTTCCGCATCTGCCCCAGGATAAACCCACTTATCTGATGGGAGTCGGAACTCCTCAGAATATCCTTGAAGGAATTGAACGGGGCGTGGACTTCTTTGACTGCGTTTATCCGACAAGAAACGGACGCCATGGACATGTATACACCCATAAGGGTAAACTCAACATGATGAACGCGGTTTTTGAGTTTGATACAAGGCCGCTCGACGAAGAGTGTGACTGTCCGGTATGCCGCAGTTATTCGCGGGCATACATAAGACATCTCCTTAAGGCAAAGGAAATGCTGGGAATGAGATTATGTGTGTTGCACAATCTTTATTTTTATAATAAAATGGTTGCTGACGCGAGAAAAGCTATCCTTGAGAATAATTATCAGAAATATAAGAAAAAAATGCTTGATGGTTTCTCTCAGGGTAATGTAGAATAAGCAAATCACCTGTACAGGTTAGGAGGAATCAATAAATGAATCTGATCAATAACATTCTGCTTTTTGGATGCATGGGAGCCGGACAGGCTGCAGAAGGCGCTGAAGGCCAGCAGGGAACATCCTGGTGGATCATCGTCGTCTACATCGTCATTTTCGCAGCGATCATCTATTTCCTGATGATCAGACCGCAGAGAAAGGCAAAGAAGCAGCAGGAGAGCACCATGAACTCACTCGAGCCGGGTGACAGCGTTCTTACAACAAGCGGATTCTACGGCACTGTAGTTGCGATCAACGGCGACACAGTCATCGTTGAGTTCGGAAACAACAAGAACTGCCGTATCCCCATGAGCAAGCAAGCTATCTCCCAGATCGAGAAAGCAAATGCAGGCGTTCAGGCTCAGGCTGCGACAACAACAGAAAACAGGAAGAAATTCTTTGGCAAGGGCAAAGCAGAAGCTGAAGCTGCAAAGGCTGAAGCAGAGGCAGAGCAGGCAAGGATCGAAGCTGCTGCAGCAGATGCTCAGGCAGCTGCTGAAGAAGCTGCACAGGCAGCAGACAAAGTCGACGAGACACCAGCTGAGTGATCATATTTTTAATGGCATACCGGGGAAGCGTTTTGCTTCCCCGGTGTCAATAGATATGAATTGACCAGGCACTTTGCGAGATCTTCGAGCATAGTGTTGTTTTTTGTATTATGAAATAAATTTGTGAATAAAAGGATATGAGGTAAAAAATGGCTAGAGTTTACAATTTCGCGGCAGGACCCGCAACACTTCCGGAAGCAGTATTGAAAGAGGCAGCAGACGAGATGCTCGACTACAGGGGAGCAGGCCTTGGTGTCATGGAAATGTCCCACAGGAGCAAAGAGTATGACAAGATAATCAAAACTGCTGAAGCTGATCTCAGAGAGCTCATGGGTATCCCGGATAACTATAAGGTACTCTTCCTTCAGGGCGGAGCTTCACAGCAGTTCGCAATGATACCGATGAACTTCGCGAAGAACGGTATCGCTGATTACATCGTAACCGGACAGTGGGCGAAGAAGGCATACCAGGAGGCAGGAAGATTCATCACTGCCAATAAAGTGGCTACATCAGAAGACAAGACATTCTCTTACATTCCTGACTGCTCGGATCTTCCGATCGATAAGAATGCTGACTATGTATATATCTGCCAGAACAATACGATCTACGGAACAAAGTTCCCGGTCCTTCCCAATACAAAGGGCAAAGACCTGATCTCTGACCAGAGCTCAATGTTCCTTTCGGAGCCTGTAAATGTCAGTGATTTCGGCATGATCTATGCCGGAGCACAGAAAAATGTCGGACCTGCAGGTGTTGTTATCGCTATTATCAGAGAAGACCTTATTCCTGAAGAGACCCCGATACTGACACCGACCATGCTCAAATATAAGACACACGCTGACAATGACTCCCTTTACAATACTCCCAACGCATATGGCATTTACATCTGCGGTAAGGTATTCAAGTGGATCGCTGACATGGGCGGACTCGAGGCAATGAAAGAGCACAATGAGAAAAAAGCCGCGATCCTTTACAACTTCCTTGATAACAGTGACATGTTCAAGGGCACAGTTGAACCCGGCAGCCGTTCGCTCATGAACGTTCCGTTTGTTACAGGAAATGACGAGCTTAATGCCAAGTTCATCGCAGAGGCAACAAAGGCAGGCTTCGTACAGCTCAAAGGCCATAGGACAGTAGGCGGAATGAGAGCTTCCATCTACAACGCAATGCCGATAGAAGGTGTTCAGAAACTTGTAGAATTCATGGGAAGATTTGAAAACGAAAATAAATGAGAGGAAACCGTAAATGTTCACATATAAATGCTTAAACCCCATAGCAGAGATCGGTCTTGGCAATTTTACCGCTGAATACAGCAAGGTAGCTGAAGATCAGGCAGCAGATGCAATACTTGTAAGAAGCGCGAAGATGCATGACATGGAGTTCGGACCTGAGCTCAAGTGCATCGCCAGAGCCGGAGCAGGTGTAAACAATATTCCGCTTGACCGCTGCGCAGA
Source organism: Lachnospiraceae bacterium (assembly GCA_045595385.1). GTDB lineage: Bacteria > Bacillota > Clostridia > Lachnospirales > Lachnospiraceae > RGIG5612. The sequence goes on from JAZOAJ010000214.1 coordinate 2,978, forward strand.
GCAGGGAATAGTCGTATTCAACACGCCCGGAGCCAATGCAAACGGTGTAAAGGAATTATTCGTATTTGCAGCCATCTCCAGCGTAAGGGATGTGATCGGAGGCATAAACTGGACAAAGTCCGAGGCAGGCAATCCTGATATTGCAGCTCTTACAGAGAAAGAAAAGAAAAAATTCGTCGGACATGAGATCATGGGCAAGACCCTTGGCGTCATAGGTCTTGGCGCTATCGGCGCAAAGGTGGCAAATACCGCGATAAGTCTCGGCATGAAAGTTATCGGATTTGACGCGTTCCTCAATGACAGCATGCGCGCCGCTCTTGACCCGCTTGTAACAATAGCTTCCTCAAATGAAGAAGTCATCGCAGCAGCTGACATGATCACGCTTCATGTTCCGGCCCTTCCTTCAACAGTCGGAATGATCAATGAAGAGATGCTTGCCCATGCAAAGGACGGGCTTATTGTCATCAACCTCGCAAGAGATACCCTGGTTGATACTCCTTCAATGAGAAACGCGCTTGAGAGCGGAAAGGTAGCGAAATACTTCTGTGATTTCCCTACAGGAGAGACTTCGGATCTTCCCAACACGATCCTCTCACCGCACCTTGGCGCATCCACAGAGGAGTCTGAGGACAACTGTGCAGTCATGGCAGTTCAGGAGGTCTCTGATTTCCTGGAGAACGGGAACATCAGGAATTCCGTCAACTATCCTTCAGTATCACT
>JAZOAJ010000215.1:0-4633 GCA_045595385.1 Lachnospiraceae bacterium
GCGGACAAGCCTGCCACACTGAAACTGTTCCAGGATCTGACAGCTCTGTGCGACTCAACCGGTATATGCCTGTTCACCACATTCGGCATCGGCCTGAAGGAGATCGCCGGAATGTACCGCGAAGCAGTCGGCTCTGATGAAACGGATGAAGAGATCCTTCTTAAGGGTGAGAGGATCTGGAACCTCGAGAAGAAGTTCAACATCGCTGCAGGCGTTGAGAAAGATACGCTTCCTCCGAGACTCCTTCGCGAGACTCTTCCGAGCGGACCCGCAGAGGGCAAGGTTAACGAGCTTTATACAATGCTCAAAGAATACTATGCCGCACGCGGATGGGACGAAGAAGGCATTCCTACAGAAGGAAAGCTTGCCGAGCTCAGTCTTGGCTGAAAACAATGATTTCAGGCCGGGGTCTGTATACACAGATCCCGGCCTGTATTATAATACTCTCATGAAATACTGTTTCAGGAAGAGGACAGGATCATGAAAGTCAAGTTTTTTGCATATATCCGGGATAAGGAATACGCCGGCTGCAAGGAGACTGAAGTCAGCGGCTGCAGTGATCTCAGGGAACTTGGTGAACACTTAAGTAACCGCTACGGCAGCCTGTTCCGGACATTTTATTTTTCGCCGGACGGAAATGAGTTTGGTGAAAAGATCATCGTGTTTGTGAACGGACGAAGGGCAGAATTCTTAAGCGGCATGAATACACCGCTTAAGGATAGTGACACTGTCCTTCTGTTTCCTGTCGTCGCAGGCGGATGAGAAGGGAGTAATGATGGAGATCGAAAAACAGGAACTGCTTGAGATCCTGCATGCCTATCCTGCTGAGCAGCGCTACAGCCTTGCCATCATGCAGGACATGCAGAAGCAGTACAATTACATACCAAGGGAAGGGATGGAGGAACTGGCAGCGTATCTGTCCTGTCCGCTCTCATCCCTTTATTCCATGGCTACGTTCTACAAGGCGCTCAGCCTTAAACCAAAAGGAAAGCACATCATAAAACTGTGTGACGGAACAGCATGCCACATAAGAGGATCGCAGAGCCTCATTGACGGGGTCGGAAGGATCCTCGGGATAACCGGCGGGGAGACCACGGATGACGGGATGTTTTCCCTGGAACTGGTCAATTGCCTCGGTTCGTGCGCGCTCGCGCCTGTCATGGTCATTGATGAAACATATCACGGCAAGGTCACGGTGGAAAGCCTGCCGGGCATAATCGACTCCTACAGAAAGGAGGATGATGCTTAATGAAAACCATAAGGGTCTGCTGCGGAACAGGATGCCTCGCGAACGGCAGCAAGGCAGTGGCTGACGCATTTGATGAGAAGATAAAAGCAACCGGCGCAAGGGCGGAAGTTGAGTGTGAGATAAAAAGGACAGGATGCAACGGATTCTGTGAAAACGGACCGCTCGTGACCATAGTACCCGACAATATCTCCTATTATCATGTCAAGCCTTCTGATGTTGATGAGATAATCGAAAAGACCATTATCCTCGGAGAGCCGGTCGAAAGGCTGCTCTATAAGGATGACAAAGGACAGAGAGTCCTGAGCCAGCAGGACAATCCTTTCTACGCACCACAGATGAAGATCGCGCTGCGCAACATAGGCAAGATCTCACCCGCAAGCGTTGAGGATTATATTAATTCAGGCGGATACGAGGCACTGAAAAAAGCCATTAACATGACTCCGGACGAGATCATCAGCGAGCTTGAGGCATCAGGCCTGCGCGGAAGAGGCGGCGCGGGATTCCCTACCGGAACAAAGTGGAGAACAGCTGCGGGTTATGACGTATTTCCCAAGTATGTTGCATGCAACGGTGACGAGGGAGACCCCGGCGCATTCATGGACAGGTCGATCCTGGAAGGAGACCCCCACAGTGTGCTTGAGGGCCTTGCAATATGCGCACTCGCGATAGGAGCCGAAGAAGGATTCCTCTATATAAGAGATGAATACAGTCTTGCCGTGCATAACATAAAAGAGGCCATACGCTGCGCGGAAGAAGCAGGCATGCTCGGCGACAACATTCTCGGTACCGGAAGGAAACTGAAACTTTCCGTAGTCAGAGGCGGCGGAGCATTTGTCTGCGGCGAGTCCACGGCCCTCATGGCGTCCATCGAGGGACGTGTCGGAGAGCCCAGGGCCAAATACATAAGGTCGGTCCAGAGAGGCCTGTGGGATCATCCTACAGTGCTCAACAATGTTGAGACCCTGGCAAACGTGCCTTACATCATAAAGAACGGCGGAGCGGAATACGCTTCGGTCGGAACAGACAATTCCAAGGGAACAAAGGTATTTGCCCTTGTCGGAAAAGTAAAGAGGACAGGTCTGGTTGAAGTCCCGATGGGAGCAACTCTCCGTCATCTGATCTTTGACATTGGCGGCGGCATAATCAATGACCGTCCGTTCAAGGCTGTGCAGACAGGAGGTCCGTCAGGCGGATGCATTCCGGAGAGCATGCTCGATCTCCCTGTGGATTTTGACACGCTTAAATCTTATGGAGCCATGATGGGCTCCGGCGGCATGATCGTCATGGATGACAGGAGCTGCATGGTCGAGGTTGCAAGATACTATGTACAGTTCCTGTGCGGTGAGAGCTGCGGCAAATGTACGCCGTGCAGAGAGGGACTTAAGCAGATGCTTGCAATACTCACAGACATCTGTGAGGGAAGAGGAAAACTGGAGGATCTGGATACGCTTGAGACTCTTGGCGAGACGATGATAGACAGCTCGCTGTGCGCGCTCGGCAAATCCGCGCCTAATCCCGTGCTTACCACCCTCAAGTACTTCCGCGATGAATATGAGGCTCATATCCTTGAGCACCGCTGTCCCGCGGGTGTCTGCAAGAAGCTGACATCATTCAGGATCGATCCGGAGAAGTGCCGCGGATGTACGATGTGCTCAAGAGTATGTCCGGCAGGCGCGATCAGCGGAACTGTAAGAGAGCCGCACAGCATCGATCCCGCAAAATGCATTGTCTGCGGAAGCTGCCGTGAGGCATGCCGGTTCGGCGCAGTGATGACTGAAGGGAGGGATCCGTCATGATCATTACAATAAACGGTATCGCCTGTGAATGCGAAAAAGGCGAATACATTCTTCAGATAGCCAGAAGGAACGGGATCGAGATCCCCACACTGTGCCATCACGACGGATTCCCCGGACAGGGATCGTGCAGGGTATGCATAGTCGAGGTTGTGGAAAGAGGCCGCGGCAAGATAGTCGTTTCCTGCGTATACCCTGTTGAGAAGGAATGTGAAGTCTATACCGACAGCGAAAAGGTGAGAAAGCAGAGGGGCATGATCCTTGCACTCCTCAGGAAAAAGGCACCGGAGAGCAAAGAAATAGAAGAACTGTGCAGAAAATACGATGCACCTGAAATGGACAGGTTTGTTTCGGAAGCCGGCAATAAGTGCGTCATGTGCGGACTCTGCGTAAAGGCGTGCGGTGAACTCGGAGCGGGAGCAATCTCAACTGTTAACAGGGGCGTCCTGAAAGAGATAGCAACTCCTTACCATGAGCCAAGCACCACGTGCATCGGCTGCGGAAGCTGCGCGTACGTCTGCCCTACAGGCGCGATAGACATTACCCAGACTGATAATGAAAGAGTCATCTGGGGCAAGACGTTCAGGCTTGTAAGATGCAGCAGCTGCGGTGAAGTGATAGGAACCGAAGAGGAACTTCAGTATTCTGCACAGAAGGCAGGAAATGAACCGGATACTCTGTGTGATTCATGCAGGAAAAAGCAGATTGCAGCTGTAATGGGTAAAGTGTACGGCACACTGTAGCCTTATAGGACTTCAGACAGCTTTAGCGCATCGGCAGTGACGCTGTCAACAATATCGTGTACATAGTCACAGTTTCCTGTGATCAAAAGCCATTCTGGCAGAGGGTTGTTCCCGAAACAATCTTCTGCCAGATCTTTTTCGGGGATCATTCCGATCGCGGTAAGCAGGGCAGAGCATCTTATGAATTCCTCCGCACCGGTATCATTGTGGCGGGCGTAGACGCCGTCTATCCTTCCGTTCCCGGAAATGCGGGTGACCTCGCTGTTCAATAACACAGGTATGTGATAAGCTTCGATGCAGTTCTCGCGGTTCCGCTTCATTCCGCCGGGAGAACTCTCTTTTTCTATCATGGTGATGACTCTTTTGCCGGAATGGATCAGCTGCCTTGCGATGATCTGGCCAACATCACCGGTCCCAAGGATTATAAAGTCATTGCCTATATCAAGTCCGTCAACGTTCATGAGCTTCTGTGCGGTCCCGCATGTCATTATGCCTGCGGGTCTTGTCCCGGCAATGTCCAGGGACTGTATCGTGCGTTCCCTGCAGCCGCAGGCCATGACACATTTTTTAAAACTGATCTTCATCGGGCCGTTCTGCCCGGATACAAGAGCAGTCCTGTCATCATTGAGTTTCAGGACCATGGTGCCGAAGAGGACTCTGGCGCGGCTTCTTGTAAGCAGCATCCTGAAGCGTGCCGCGTATTCGATCCCGGTAAGATCCTCACCGAAAAAGCCCAGGCCGAAGCCCTTATGGGCGCATTGCAGCAAAACACCGCCTGCCCTCTCGCCGCGTTCGGCGATCAGGATGTCTTTATAACCTTTTTCTTCCGCGGCAATGGCAGCAGCCAT
>JAZOAJ010000216.1:0-3479 GCA_045595385.1 Lachnospiraceae bacterium
GAGGAAACGGTTGAGCCTGATTATTTCCAGGTAGAGCTCGAAAAGGGAGAGATAATCCTCCTGTGTACCGACGGACTCTACAACATGCTCAGCGAGAGGACCATCCAGGCAGTCATAAACGCAAGAGGGTCTCTCCGTGCCAAAGCTGAAAAACTTGTCGATCTGGCAAATGAAGCCGGCGGCAAAGACAACATCGCTGCAGTTCTGATCGCACAGTAAAAGAGGTTTACAATGATCCGAGAAGGAATGTTCATAGAAGATCGATACGAGATCCTTGAAAAGATCGGAACCGGCGGCATGAGCGATGTCTACAAAGCAAGGGACACAAAGCTGAACAGGCTTGTAGCAATGAAGTTCCTGAAGCCGGAATTCTGTGAGGACAAGAATTTTGTCAAGAATTTCAAGGTTGAAGCGCAGTCGGCTGCAGCACTCCTGCATCCGAATGTTGTTAACGTATACGATGTTAATGAGACCGAAGGCATCTATTACATAGTTATGGAATATGTCGACGGCATAACTCTGAAAAAATACATAGGCATAAACGGCCGTCTTCCCGTAAAAGAGGCAACGAGTATCGCAATACAGGTTGTCCAGGGCATGGAGGCTGCGCATAATGCCGGCATAGTCCACAGGGATATCAAACCGCAGAACGTGCTCATTTCAAGAGAAGGCAAGATAAAGGTGACCGACTTCGGAATAGCGCGTACGACTACTGCCAACACAATATCATCCGATGTGCTCGGTTCAGCCCAGTACATATCGCCTGAACAGGCGCGCGGAGATGTTGTTGATGCCCGCAGCGACATTTATTCATTCGGTATATCATTTTTTGAGATGCTTACCGGCAAGCTGCCGTTTGACGGGGATTCGCCTGTAACGGTAGCGCTGAAGCACATACAAGACCAGGTTCCGAAGGTGAGCGATGTGGTACAGGATGTGCCTTCAAGCCTTGTCAAGATCGTTGAGAAATGTACACAGAAAAGGGCTGACCGCAGATACCAGAAGGCATCATCGCTCCTGGCGGATCTGAGGACATCTCTTGTAAGCCCGAATGAAGATTTCGTTGTACTTGACAGTGAGGATGACACCGGGGCTACGGTCATAATGAGCAAGCAGGATGCCGACCTGTTAAGAAGAGAAGGCAGGAACAAGGATCTTGCCGAAGGCCGAAACAGCAAGACAGGAAGGAAATATCTGAAGGACGTTCCGGATGACGATGATCAGGATGATGATGAGATCACGGATAATTCCGGAAGGAAGTTTGACAAGATCCTGACGATATGCGGTATTGCCGCAGGCGTGATCATAGTGGTCGTGCTTGTACTAGTACTCGTGACAAATGTGTTTGGCAACGGCTGCGCAGGATGCTCCGGCTCCGGCGAAAGCGGGACTACCCAGCCATCAACTACTGAGAGCACGACAACGGCACCGGCAGCTGTCAAAGTCCAGGTTCCCAATGTTGTGGGACAGGATGTTACTGTGGCACAGAAGACACTTGAATCTCTCAAACTGAAATATACAGTTACTGAGGAGCAGAGTGATAAGCCTGCAAATCAGGTAATAAGACAGTCGATCGCAAGCGGTACCCAGGTTGATGAGGGAACTACTATCGCACTGACGGTCAGCGCAGGCAAGAAGACGGTAAAAGTACCGAAACTTGTAGGAAAGAGCAGAAGCGAAGCCATAAACGCACTCACAAACGCAAAACTTAAATACACCGTCAGCACAGAACATTCTGACACAGTCGAAGAGGGCTATGTAATAAGCTGCGATCCGAAAGAGGGCGATACCGTAAATGAAGGAACCAGCATACTGATCGTTGTAAGCCTTGGTTCGGAGACTGAAACGGCAATAGTAAATGACTGCACGGAAGTAGATGTGGAAAGATCCATTGCGGCTCTGGAGTCCAGAGGATTTGTTGTCGACGTCACATATGAGCATTCCGATACCGTTGAGGAAGGCATAGTCATATCCCAGAGTCCTGAAGGCGGTACAGAAGCGGAAGTCGGATCAACCGTTTATCTGGTGGTGAGCAGCGGACCTGAAACAAATATTGTTTCCGTCCCGAACTGCGTAGGATTTACCATGGACGGCGCTCGGACCATGTGCGAAGATGTCGGACTTGTAGTTTCATTCAGTGAAATTCCGGACAATGACAATATCGGAATGATCATAAGCCAGAGCATAAATGCCGGCGATGAAGTAGAAGAGGGAACGACTATCGTACTTGGAGTAGGAGTGGAGGAAGAAACTCCGCCTGATGAAAGCAGCAGCGAAGATGACAGTGAAGAGGAATCTCCCTGAATTCTGAGGAGGATAAATGGAAGGAAAGATAGTTAAGGCATTATCCGGTTTCTATTATGTCAAAACTGAAACCGGAAATGTATATGAGTGCAGGGCTAAAGGCTCATTCAAGAATGACGGTATCACACCTCTTGTGGGGGATATTTGTGTCTTCCAGGTAACTGATGCAAAGGAAAAAACAGGTATCGTCGGAGAGATCAAACCGAGGAAGAATGAACTTGTCAGACCGGCAGTGGCAAATGTGGATCAGGCCATGGTGGTTTTCGCAGTAAAGGCTCCGAACCCCAATCTCAGTATCCTGGACAGATTCCTCGCTCTCATGAAAAAGCAGAATATCCCCACGATAATTGTTTTTAACAAAAAAGATCTGGCTAAGGGTGATGACATAAAAAACCTGAAGAAAGCTTATAAGGATTCAGGCTGTAAAGTGGTCTTTGTAGCTGCCGGCGCGGATAAGCCTTCCGGAATGATGCCTCTCAAGATGATGCTCAAGGGCAAGATCACTGTAATGGCAGGTCCTTCGGGAGTCGGAAAATCAACACTGATCAATGTCATTGCTGACAAAAAGAATGTCGATGACGGACAGGTCGCATCTGTCGGAGCGATAAGCTCAAAAGTCGGACGGGGAAAACAGACTACAAGGCATAACGAACTTTTTGATCTTGGAAGGAATTATCACATCATTGACACTCCCGGATTTACATCACTTCTTGTTAATGAGGATGACTATACCAGAGAGAACCTACAGGACGCATTCCCGGAATTTACCCCATATAGGGACAAATGTCCGTTCAAAGACTGCAAGCATATAAAAGAGCGTGACTGTGCGGTGAGGGACGCTGTTGAAAAAGGAAAGATAAGCGCCTCGAGGTATAACAGCTATAAAGCGATATTGGGTGAAATAAAAACGAAATATTAAAGAACCACCCCCTAATGGCTCATTTCAGATAATTAAGCGTCGTTAGGGGGAATTTATTTTTGGAAAGGAAGAAATCATGAATGTTTTAGCACCTTCGATCCTGTCTGCAGATTTCAAGAACCTTGGCAGAGACATTCAGGATATAGACAGAGGCGGCGCAAAGTATGTACATATAGATGTCATGGACGGTAAATTTGTCCCCAGCATTTCTTTCGGAATGCCTGTCATAAAATCCATCAGGGATATCGGTGACATC
>JAZOAJ010000217.1:0-4091 GCA_045595385.1 Lachnospiraceae bacterium
GAAAAAACTTGTTGCTTTGATCTTATCTTTGGTGATGGTTCTCTCTCTTGCAGCATGCGGCGGCTCTCCTGCACCTGCAACAACAGCTGCTCCGGCAGAGACCACTGCAGCTCCCGCAGGCAGTGATGAGACAACTACCCCTGCTGAAGAGACCACTGAAGCAGAAACTGAAGATGCTTACAAGGACGCTACCAAGGAGGTCGTAGTAGGTATCGTTGCCGATCCCGGCACATTCTATCCCTGGCCCGGATTTTCACAGGGCGGACGTCACGTATGGCCTATGATCTATCAGACACTTCTTTCAGACGTTCGTGATCCCGAGACCGGTGATATCACTCATTATCACGCTCTGATGGATCATTATGATGAGATCAGCCCTACTGAGTATGAAGTTCATATTTATGAGAACATTTATGACACAGCAGGCAATCATTTCACAGCAAATGACGTAGCATTCTGCTGGAACCAGTTCAAGACCAACAGCCCTGCTGCTTCCAACATCTCAGGACTTCTTGAGTGGGAAGTTATCGATGATTACACCATCAAGGCCATCACTTCTGATACTCTCGGAATCGGAGACTTCGATGAGATCCTCACAACAGTTAACATGGTCACTCAGGCCGCTTTCGAAGCTTCACCTGATGAATTTGCTACAGATCCTGTAGGAACTACAGGTTATGTTCTTGAGTCATATGTACCCGGATCCAACTGCGTAGTTACCCTTAATGACAAAGGATACTGGAACCAGGCTGCAAACGACAGCAAGGATATCGACGCAGGTTACATTCCTACTTCTGATACCAACAATGTAAAGACCGTCCGTTTCGAGTTCATTCCAGACCAGAACACAATGGCCATCGCTCTTGAAAACGGCGACATCGATATCGATACAAACGTTGCTGTTATTGATATCCCGTTCTATTCATCTGATGACAACTACACAGTTCATCAGTATCCTGACAACATCCTCTCACTTGCATTCAACTGCAGTGATGCTTCTCCGTTCCAGGATATCAACCTTCGTAAAGCTCTTGCTTACAGCATCTCCGCACAGGATCTTCTTGATGCCTGCTATGACGGTGACGGCTGGACACTCAATGCTTTTGCAATGGATTACCAGATGGGTTACCAAAAGTCATGGGATGGCAGAAAGTACTTTGAGAAAGACACCACTGCTGCAAAGGGTTACTTCGAGGATTATCTTAAGTCAAGCGGAACTGCAGCTGCTGATCTCAAGGTAGATCTCATCTACTCTTCACAGATCGGTGCAATGGAGAAATATGCCCAGGTAGTTCAGGCTGCCCTTATCGAGCTTACCGGAAACAAGGACTGCTGCACACTTACAAGTTATGACAGCGCTACTTACGGAACGATCAAGCAGGACAAGAACAACTTCGATCTGTTCATCGACAATGGTCTTTCCAACAAGACATACATCCTTTACAACTGGCATCTTGTTCTTGACGGATATGACAGGACCACAGGCGATGACGCAATGTTCTCAGGCGACACACATCTCTGGGATCTTGTAGAAGATGCAATGAGCGACCTTTCAGAGGAGCACTGCACTGCTGTTCAGGATTACCTGGATGAGAACTGCTACTATGTATCATACATCTGCGGTGCTGCATACTGGGCAGGTTCCAACCTGATCGACAAATATGTTCTTGGTGCTAAGAACTCAGTTGCCATCACAGCTATGAACTATGACTGGAGTGTTAAATACTGATATCAGACTGATGTCATACATTAACTCCTAAGGAGTAAACGGTGCCGCCGCACTGAATTACAGAGCGGCGGCACTTTTTTATAACACGAAGCAAACGAAAAAGGGGTTCTTCCATGATCAGATATTTTATAAAAAGAATACTCATGCTGATCCCGGTTGTGATCGCAGTTGCGATCGTGATCTTCACATTGATGTATTTTGTTCCCGGAGATCCTGCCGAGATCATTCTCGGAGCCCAGGTCACCCAGGAGCAGAAAGATGCCCTGCACGAGCAGCTTGGTCTCGACAAGCCTTATATCGTGCAGCTGGGCAGATATTTATATGACACATTCATCAGATTTGACCTCGGCACTTCCTGGATCAACAGCAAGAGTGTAACAGCCGAATTGAGCGCCCGACTACCTAAGACCATGATATTTGCGATCGCTGCAATGGTCATACAGGTTCTTGTAGGTGTCCCTCTCGGTATTTTTGCAGCGACTCACCACAACAAGTTCGGCGACCAGTTAACGATGGTAATAGCGCTTGCCGGCGTTTCCATCCCGTCATTCTGGCTCGCGCTGATGTTAATGCTCCTGTTCGGTGTACGCCTTAAATGGCTCCCTGTATATGGCGTTGAACAGTGGCAGGGCTGGATCCTTCCGGTCATATGCGGATCTCTAGGCGTGCTTGCACAGATGGCAAGACAGGCCAGGTCCTCAATGCTCGAGGTCATCCGTTCAGACTATATTGATACCGCGAGAGCAAAAGGTCTCTCACGCAGGACCATCATATATAAGTATGCTCTTCCCAATGGTCTGATACCTATTGTCCAGACACTTGGAAATGCTTTCGGAACATCTCTCGGCGGTACGCTTATCATCGAGACTGTCTTCTCCATCCCCGGAGTTGGAATGTACCTTCAGCAGGGTATCGCAACACGTGACCGTCCCATAGTCCGGTCCAGTGTTGTTGTCCTTTCGATCCTGTTCAGCCTTATCATGCTGCTTGTTGACCTTGCGTTCGCATTCATTGACCCGCGTATCAAAGCCCAGTATGCAAGAGGCGGAAGGATACGAAAAAAGAGGGTCAAATACAATACCAGAGGAAAGGAGGCTGCTTAAATGAGAGCTGAAATGCATGACAGACTTCAGTTCGCCGGCATGATGGAGCCGGATGAGCAGGAAGAAGCAAAAAAGCAAAGCCAGTTCCTTGAGGTATTAAAGCGTCTTACCAGAAGTAAGACGGCAATGATCGGACTGATAATATTCCTCATCCTTGTCATAATTGCGATCATCGGACCAATGATCGCACCTTACGATTACGCAGAAATGATCGTTTCTGAAAAGAATCAGCTTCCTTCAGCCGCTCATCTCCTTGGAACCGATGATGTAGGAAGAGACATACTCAGCCGCCTCCTTGTCGGAACCAGATATACTCTGCTCCTTGGACTCGGTGCCTGCATAGTCGGCCTTATCATAGGTATCATCCTCGGATGTGTAGCAGGTTTCTTTGGCGGATGGGTTGAGGAAGTCATCATGCGACTCTGTGATGTCATGCAGGCTATCCCCGGCATGCTTCTCGCAGTTGCAATTTCTTCCGCGCTCGGAAACGGACTCATATTTACAATAATCGCCCTAAGTATCGGACGAATACCATTCGTCTGCCGAATGCTGAGGGCTCAGTTCCTCAACCAGAGGAAGCTCGAATATGTCGAAGCCGCACAGGCTGAAAACTGTTCAAAGGCAACAATTATGTTCAAGCACATTCTGCCGAATACCATTTCCCCGCTTATCGTCGCGACCACAATGGGTGTCGGAAACACGATCACCATGGCTGCTTCGCTCAGTTATATAGGTCTTGGCGTTCAGCCGCCTACTCCTGAATGGGGTGCAATGCTTTCGGCAGCAAAGGGTTACATCAGGCATTATCCTTATCAGCTGCTCTTCCCCGGTCTTGCGATCGCCATCCTGGTGCTTGCAATGAACCTGTTCGGAGACGGCCTCAGGGATGCCATGGATCCCAAGCTTAAGAATTAAGGGAAGGAGGATGTAATAATGAGTGAAATTGCTGCTAACGAAAACAATGACATCCTGCTTTCCGTGAAGGATCTTTATGTCGAATACACTTCGGATAAAAAGATCATACATGCGGTTAACGGAGTGTCCTTTGATATTAAAAAAGGCAAGACCCTCGGATTAGTAGGTGAAACAGGTGCGGGAAAAACTACCATTGCGAAATCCATAATCGGTATCCTTCCCGTTCCTCCTGCAAAGCTGAAGAGCGGCGAAGTCTACTATGAGGGGCAGGAGATAACCAAACTGACTGAGAAAGAGATGAGCCACATCCAGGGTGAGGAGATCTCCATGATCTTTCAGGATCC
>JAZOAJ010000218.1:0-2676 GCA_045595385.1 Lachnospiraceae bacterium
CTGGAGAAGGTTCGGTCTTCCTCTGGTAGCACCGGAAATCTCAAGTGTCGGAGCCGTGATCTCAGGTGTCAGCATGGCAACTGTACGTGTGGGTCCCTGGTCTACTCTGATCCTGGAGAGCTTTCCTTCAGTGAAGTCAAGAAGGACATTTCCTGCAATGTAGCCGGCATATCCTTCAGGATCCTTGGGCTCGCCGCCAAACCAGTCAGTTACCGGATGGTCAGCAATGAACATGTCCTGGAAGAACTCGAGCTCGTCGCCCTCAAGAACCGCGCTTCCGCTTTCCTGGCCGTCCTGGCAGAGCCAGTTAATGGTGTCAGTCCAGTAATCGAACTGTACCTGACCGGCTTCTACTTCCGGGTTGATCTCAGGCTCGGTTTCAACATAGGTATACCTTCCGTCAGGTATTCCTCCAAAACCTAAGATTTCCGGTTCCGGCTCAGCAGTGGTAGTTTCCGGAGCAGCAGTTGTCTCGGGGGCAGCAGTTGTCTCAGGGGCAGCAGTAGTTGCCGGAGCTGCAGGCGATCCGCCGCATGCGCACAGCAAAGCTGCCATCGTGAAAGCAATAAGTAAACTGATTGTCTTTTTCATTTTCTCTCCTTTCCCGCAGATTGCGGCATTTTCATGCCTTAATGGTAATTAAATATTTCTACAGAACTTATACTGAATTTCTACAAAAATTTTACAATTTTCCGGCTGAGCCCGGCGCGCTTTGAAAACTGCGGCAAAAATGTTATTATTTTTCCCAGAAATGAAAGGCGGAATTGCCCTATGAATCCTGTTGTCCTTATATGTGATGATAATTACGCGGTACACGAAAGCCTGAATACGTTCCTTCAGAGAGAGAACATAGATTTTCTTTCCGCGTACAGCGGGGAGGAAGCCTTACGCCTGCTTGAGAAGGAAAAGATCGACCTCGTAGTCCTGGACATCATGCTGCCCGGGATATTCGGCGACGAGGTATGCGCCCGCATCAGGGAAATGAGTGACATCCCGATAATCCTGCTCAGTGCGCTGGGCTCTGTCGAGGACCGCATAAAAGGACTTAAGCTTGGGGCAGACGACTATATCACAAAGCCGTTCTCTCCGGGCGAAGTTGTTGTCAGGATCCAGACCATACTCAGGCGCTCCAAGAACTACACGGCTGATCATGTCCTCCGCTTTGAAGAGCTGAGCGTCGACCCTGAAGCATATACGGTGAAGGTTAACGGGCAGGAGATATCAGCAACCCCCGGCGAAGTAAAGATGCTCATCTACCTTATCAAGAACAGCAACATTGCGCTCAGCCGCGAGCGGCTGCTCGATGCAGTGTGGGGATATGATTATGTTGGAGACACCCGGGTGGTGGACGCGCTCATCAACCGCCTGCGCAGGAAACTGCCGAAAGAAAATGTCAATTTCCAGATATCATCCATATACGGAGTAGGCTTTAAACTGGAGAAGATAAAATGAAATTTCCGCTAAAGAGAGTGATAATAACGATACTCATATACATACTGTCAATCGCCGCCGGCGCGACCCTGCTGATCATGCTGGTCTATAATGAGCACAGGGACATCGTGCATGACATGGCAGGTAACTTTGCCGCCCAGTATGATGAGTCAGATTCATTTGATGACATAGACCTGCATGCATTCGGCCTCCTGATATTTGATGATTCCGGAAAATGCGTTTACACAAAAAAGATCTCATCTGTGATCAATGACTACGGCATTCCGGGAGATGAGCATTTCCGGGAATTATACGAACCCAAGGTCAGAAAATACATCCCTGCGGTTCTTGGAGGTACGCAAAGAGACGGTATCGCGCTCATCAGGGAACTAAATACATTTGCATCGATATCAGGCACCAGAGCCGCCTCGGATAACGGCGACATCTACGCTTTTTTTGCGATCAGAAACATATCGAACCTCACATCTTTTCTCGCAGTATTCCTTGCCGCATTCACTGCCGCGTATGCTATAGTTGCCATTGCAATAAACTCTTTAAGCTGGAGAAAGCAGAAATATTATGAAATGCAGAACAATTACATCGCGAACATAACCCACGACCTGAAATCCCCGATCACATCAATAAGGGCGCTCGCGGAGACCATGAACCTGGAAATGCCGGATGATCCCCAGAAATATCATCAGAATTTCCGCTTCATCATAAGTGAATCCATCAAACTGGAGCATACAATAAAGGACATCCTGGAACTGTCATCCTTCCAGAACAACAGCAAGCTGTTCGAAAAAACAACAGTCAGCGTAGAGGCAATGTTCGCCGAAGTCATAGAAAAGTACAGGATCATCTGCGATGACATGTTCATTGAATTTAACGCTCCCGGTAATATCAGCATGCTCCCGCCGGTAAAGACCAATGCCGACTCCATGTCGCGAGTTCTGGACATTCTCCTCGACAATGCGATCAAGTTCACCGAGTCTGAGAAAGGCCGGATCGATCTTACAATGGAAAATGAATCCGGCCACATCGAAGTGAAGGTCGCGGATAACGGGACAGGCATGGATAAGGAAACGATGACCCACATCTTTGAGCGGTTCTACACGTCGGACAGGTCGCACAGCGGCAAAGGCTCCGGCCTCGGCCTCGCGATCGCACAGGAGATCATAAATAACCTGGACGAGAAGATAACAGTAAAAAGCGAACCCGGCATAGGCACCGAGTTCTGTTTTA
>JAZOAJ010000219.1:0-12384 GCA_045595385.1 Lachnospiraceae bacterium
AGTCATATTTACCCCGCAGCTCCTCAGCATAACGGCCTGTCCTCCGGAGGTCTATGATCAGGCAGTCGTATATCTGAGGATATATCTGATAGGCATCCTTTTTACATCAATATACAATCTTGCGGCAGGCGTGCTCCGTGCCGTCGGTGATTCAAGGTCGCCTTTTATCTTTCTGGTTATATCCAGTGTCCTGAACATCCTTCTGGACCTTTTGTTCGTGGCAGTGTTTAAGATGGGTGTAGCGGGAGTTGCCATCGCGACGATAATCGCGCAGGGAGTATCGATGATCCTTGCGTTCAGGTCCATCATGAAGCTTGACGATGAATTCCGGTTCAGGTTCAGCCATCTGATGATAGACTGGAAACTGCTTGGAGAGATAGCGTCGCTTGGAATACCGGCAGGCCTTCAGTCAAGCATTACAGCCATATCCAGCATTTTTGTCCAGAGATACATCAACACGTTCAGTGCATATGCGATTGCGGGAGTCGGCTGCGCCATGAGGATCGACCAGTTCACCGGAATGCCGTGCATGACGCTTGGACTTGCGATGACTACATTTATTGCCCAGAACGTCGGTGCGGGCAGAAATGACAGGGCTAACAGGTCGGTAGGCATAGCCCTGGTCTCAAGCATTATATTTATTATAGTTCTCAGTATTCCGACTTATATTTTTGCGCCTAACCTGATACGGCTGTTCAGCCCCGATCCCGAAGTCATAACCTATGGAACAGGCATGCTGAAAGTCATAATGCCGCTGTACATATTCATGGGACTGAACGGTCTGATAGGAGGTATCCTGAGGGGCTACAGGTATTCCATGACTACCATGGTGCTGACCATCATCGGTATGGTCGTGGCAAGGCAGGTCTGGCTGTTTGTAACGCTCAATTTCATTTCTCACGACATAATGTTTGTATACTACGGATATCCGATAGGCTGGTTCTGTTCAGCTGTTCCGCAATGGCTGTTCTATCTTTTCAGGATCAGGAAGAAGTATCCGTCCAAACCGGCCGAGGCTGCTTAAGAGATATAAATAAAAAACCGGGAACCATCAGGTTCCCGGTTTCGTTTTATCAGGTGTTAAACGGATCTCAGCATTCGATCTTCCTGATCCATCCTTCAGGAGCTTCAATGAGACCCTGCTGGATGCCTGTAAGGGTATCATACAGCTTCTTTGTAATAGGACCCATCTCATCCATTCCTGCAGGGAATGTGATGACCTTGTCTTTTGCGACTACTCTGCCGACAGGTGAGATCACGGCAGCTGTACCGCAGAGTCCGCACTCTGCGAAATCCTCAAGCTCGTCAAAGCGGACAGGACGATGCTCAACAGTGAGGCCGAGATACTTTTCAGCAACCTCAACGAGTGAACGCCTGGTGATCGAAGGCAGAATGGAATCTGACTTGGGAGTTACGACCTTTCCGTCCTTTGTGATGAACAGGAAGTTAGCTCCGCCGGTCTCCTCAACAAATGTATGTGTTGCGGGATCGAGGAACATGTTCTCGTCAAAGCCGTGGGTAAGCGCAAACTCATGGGCATGAAGGCTCATGGCATAGTTAAGACCTGCCTTGATATGGCCGGTGCCGGCGGGGGCTGAACGGTCAAACTCGCTTACGCAGATGGTGATTGGCTTTGCGCCGCCTTTGAAATAAGGTCCGACAGGTGTAACAAACAGACGGAACTGATATTCCTTGGAAGGCTTTACTCCGATGACCGGTCCTGACGCAAATATGTAAGGACGAAGATACAGAGTAGCTCCGCTTCCGTAAGGAGGAACGAAGTCAGCATTTGCCCTTACTACCTGATCAACAGCATCAAGGAATCTCTCTTTCGGGAAAGCCGGCATCTCGAGGCGTGCAGCGCCGTCAACCATGCGCTCGGCATTCATGTAAGGGCGGAAAGTCACGATATCGCCGTCCTTGGTGGTGTAAGCCTTGAGTCCTTCAAATACCTGCTGGCAGTACTGGAGAACGCCTGCGCATTCATTGATAGTTACATTCGGATCAGTGATGAGAGCACCCTCATCCCATTTTCCGTCTTTGTAGTTGCTCACATAACGGTATGTAGTTGGAACATAGGCAAAACCGAGATTGCCCCAGTCGATATTCTGCTTTTCCATGGTTTACCTTCTTTCAAAAATAATATTTTCCTAAAATATATAGAGGTATTATAGACACATCTTTTTTTAAAATCAATCGCGATGTGGAAAAAGTACGGCATTCACAGGTGTTAATATGAAAACTATTGATAAATGTAAGGATTGAATGTATAGTCACTTGTAGATTGTTTTCATTTTAAAACAATCATCATTAAGATCATGGATTACGTCAGAGCTAACATTAAAGTAAAAGGAATAGTCCAGGGGGTCGGATTCAGGCCGTTCATACATAAGCTCGTACTGGATGCAGGGCTTGCGGGCTGGATCAGAAACACTAATTCGGGGGCTGAGATCGAGGTGGAAGGCGATGTGGACGCGATAGAAGGCTTTATCGCGGACATCAGGGACAAGGCACCTCTTCTTGCTGCGGTCGAAGATATAGAGACCATATTCCCGAATGATCTGAAAATGTATCACGGATTCAAGATAATAGAGAGCGAGTCAAAGGGAAAGCGAAGGACGCTAATCTCTCCTGATGTTGCTGTCTGTCCCGACTGCCTGAGAGAGCTTCTGGACAGGAAAGACCGGAGATACAGATATCCGTTCATCAACTGCACCAACTGCGGTCCCAGATTTACAATAATCAGAAATATCCCATATGACAGAAAGAATACCACGATGGCGGAATTCGAGATGTGTCCGGAATGCGCTGCCGAGTACGGAAACATTGAGAACAGACGCTATCATGCGCAGCCTGACTGCTGTCCTAAATGCGGTCCGGAGCTGATCTTTCTGGATGGAGAAGGGAATCCCGCCCAGATAAAACCGAAAGTCGAAAAGGTCCTGGTCACGGATGAAGGCGCAAAAGTGATCGAAAGAACAGGCGGCGGCCCTATAGAGCATGCCATAGATGCGCTCATACAGGGCAGCATAGTTGCCGTAAAGGGGCTTGGAGGCTTCCACCTGGCAGCCAGGGCTGATGATGAGGAGATCGCAAAGCGGCTGAGATCGCGCAAGCAGCGGGATGAAAAACCATTTGCCATCATGTGCCGTGATGTGGAGACGGCCAGGAGATATGCCAAGGTCAGTGATGATGAGGCTAAGGCGCTTGAAAGCTACAGGAGGCCGATAGTGCTTCTTGAAAAACATGACCGATCAGACTATCCGTATCTCAGCGAGAACGGATATATCGGGATCATGCTCCCGTACACTCCCGTACATTACCTGCTGCTCGGAGGCGAGATAGACAGCCTTATAATGACGAGTGCCAATCTGTCCGACCTTCCCATAATATATGAAAATGACCGGGCATTAACGGAACTGAAGGGCATCGCCGACTATTTCCTTACACATGACAGGAAGATCGAGACAAGATGCGACGATTCCCTGCAATGGATCATTGACGGGCGGGAATATCCGGTCAGAAGATCCAGAGGATATGTTCCATACCCGCTGAGGCTGTCAGGAGCTGACGGCATACTTGCCTGCGGGGCAGAGCAGAAGGCTTCATTTTCCATTGCCGCTGACGGGTATGTTTTTCCCAGCCAGCACATAGGGGATCTTAAGAACATAGAGACGTTTGAAAATTATGAGCAGCAGATCGGCCATTTTGAAAAACTGTTTGACGCGGAGATAAAATACATAGCGTGCGACCTGCATCCTGACTTCATGTCGACAGATCTTGCAATGCGGCGCGCGGCGGAAGAGAACCTGAAACTGATAAAAGTCCAGCATCATCACGCGCACATGGCGTCCTGCATGGCAGATAATTATCTTGAAGGGAAATGCATAGGCGTGATATGGGACGGGACCGGTCTCGGAACTGACGGTACTATCTGGGGAGGAGAATTCCTTGTCGGAGACTTCCGGTCATACAGACGCGCAGGCCACATGGCTCCAGTCAGGCTCCCCGGCGGGGATGCCGCGGCAAAAGAAACATGGCGCATGGCAATGTCCCTGCTTGAGGGTTCCGGCATAAGCAGCAGCGGGATGTTCACAGGCGATAAGGCTGACAGAGTCAGGCAGATGCTGAAATCAGACATCAACTGCCCTTATTCCTCCGGGATAGGCAGGCTGTTCGACGGGGTGAGTGCACTGTGCGGAATAAAACGCGAAGCGAACTATGAAGGTCAGGGAGCCGTGCTCCTTGAGGCAGCAGCCGGTGAAACAGATGAGACCTATCCGTATGTGATAAATAAAGTGAAAGCGGATACCGGACAGAGTCCTCTCATGGAAGAAGCCGGGGAGGAAATATCGATCTCAAAATATCTGGTCGAAACTGAACCGATGATAAACAGCATTTACGAAGATGTTCTTGAAAATAAAGATAATTCATTTATAGCCGCAAGATTCATGAACACTCTGATCAGCGCTGCGGCAGAGATGTGCGCAAGGATCAGGGATGATATAGGGCTGAACAGAGTTGTGCTGTCAGGAGGTTCATTCCAGAACATGTACCTTCTGAAGAAACTGGGCAGCAGGCTTAAGGATGCGGGATTCGAAGTCTTCAGGCATTCAAGGGTTTCCTGCAACGATGAAGGCTTAAGCTTTGGGCAGTGTGCTGTAGCCGCGGCAAGAAAAGGAGAGATGGGAAATGTGTCTGGCAGTTCCTCTGATGATAAAAGAGATCAATGAAAATGAGGCCATAGCCGAAAGGGATGGCGTGAGCAGAAAGATCCGGGTGGATTTCATAAAGGAGCCCAGGGTTGGCGACTATGTGATGGTCCATGCGGGATTTGCCATTGAGAGAGTCTCCGCGGAGCAGGCAATGGAAGACCTGGCTGCAGCGGCAGAAGTTGAACAGGTCCTTAAGGAGATGTACGAGGAAGAGATGGCAAAGAGAGCCGCAGGAGAGAAGAACTCATGAATCCCCGGGACATACAGAAGATAATCAGCGCCATTTCCCGGATGGACATTGGGCAGGCGGATCTCATGGAGGTATGCGGGACGCATACGATGTCGATCGCGAAGAGCGGTCTGAAGACCATGCTGCCTGCCGGGATAAAACTGCTCTCGGGGCCGGGCTGCCCTGTATGCGTAACTCCGGAGGAGACGATCGATGCCATTCTGGAGCTTTCAATGGAAAAGGATGTGGTCATCGCCACATATGGTGACATGATCAGAGTCCCCGGCAGCAGGCAGGGGGATAACCTTGCATGCCGCAGAGCACAGGGTGCAAGAGTCGAAATGGTATACTCAGCCATGGATTCAGTTTCTCTGGCAGCAGATAATCCTGAGAAACAGGTTGTTTTCATCGGGGCTGGTTTTGAGACCACTGCGCCCGGAACAGCAGCAGCTGTGAAGACCGCGGCAGAAAAGAAGTTAAAGAACTACTCTGTATTTTCGATCCTGAAAAAGGTTGAGCCTGCTCTCAGGGCACTGATCGAAGAAGACGGCTTTAATGTGAAGGGATTCATTTGCCCCGGGCATGTTGCAACCATTATTGGGGAAAAAGGATTCAGATTCCTTGCCGAAGAATACGGAATACCTTCTGTGATAAGCGGTTTCGAGCCGGCAGACATACTGATCTCCGTATACAGGCTTGTAAAGCAGATAAATGAAGGCAGGGCTGATCTTGAAAATGAGTATGCAAGAGCAGTGCGGCCGGAAGGAAACCCTGCGGCACTCAGTATCATGGACGGGTGTTTTGAGCCGGCAGATGACCTGTGGCGCGGACTCGGGATGATACCGGACAGCGGATTTAAACTCAAAAAAGCATATGCGGAATACGACTCCCGGACAAGATTCGGCATAGAGATCGTTCAGTCAGATAATAAGAGCATCTGCAGGTGCGGGGACGTGATCAGGGGAAAAATATCCCCCTCAAGATGCCCGCTGTTTGGAACTGTCTGCACTCCTGAAGACCCGGTCGGACCGTGCATGGTATCTTCCGAAGGCGCATGTGCTGCAGAATTCAAATATTCCTGATGTTTTTTTGGATATTTTAGAGGTATGCAGATGTATCTCTATATTATATAATGTACAAATAAAGAACAATCCGAGAATGACAAAGCTGTTGCCGAGGATTGTTCTTTAGGGTATATTTTGAAGCATATTGTATAAATATTTGTACAATATTTAATATCTTTTATCAGACGATAGATTATCTGAATAAACCTGGACAGCGAAAAAAGGTACAATATTGGACAGATACATAACGCTGGATTATGGAAGCGGCGGTAAAAAAACTTCAGAATTGATAAGCAAAGTCTTTGTGCCGGCATTCAGGAACGAAGCTCTTGAAATGTTAGGAGACGGAGCTGTGATCCCGGGAGAAGACATGCTGGTGTTTTCTACCGACAGTTTTGTGGTAAGCCCCTGCTTTTTCCCGGGCGGGGACATAGGCAAGCTGGCCGTATGCGGAACGGTAAATGATGTTTCAATGAGCGGGGGAGACCCAAAGTTCCTTTCGCTCTCCGCCATAATCGAGGAAGGGTTCCCGATGGAAGACCTTAAAAGAATTGTTGATTCTGTTAAGGCAGCAGCTCAGGCAGCGGGAGTCAATATCGTTACCGGAGATACAAAAGTCGTTGAAAAGGGAAAAGGTGACGGCATCTACCTGAATACATCCGGGATAGGATTCCTGAGGCACAGGGGACTGTCACCTGCCAGGATACAAAAAGGTGATGCGGTGATCGTATCAGGAACAGTCGGTGATCACGGAACAGCAGTGATGCTGGCAAGGAATCCGGAGATGATAACGTCAGCCATTAAGAGTGACTGCGCGCCGCTGAATGATCTGGCCGCTTCACTGGCTTATCTGGGCGATGAAGTCAGGGTCATGAGGGATCCGACCAGAGGAGGGCTTGCAACGACCCTGTGCGAATTCGTTGAAGGCACCGGTCTTTCGATAGAACTTGAGGAAAGCCTGATCCCGGTCGATAAAAGCGTAAAGAGCGCATGTGACATACTTGGGCTTGACCCGCTGTATGCGGCAAATGAAGGGAAGATGATAGTTGTCGTTTCTCCCGGAAAGGCGCAGGAGGCGCTGGGTATACTTAAAGGACAGGAACTTGGCAAAAATGCGGCGGTCATCGGAACCGTAACAGACAGCCATCCCGGAAGGGTACTTATCAGAACTTCTTTCGGAGGAACAAGAATTGCAGCAAAACTCTCCGGAGCGCAACTGCCGAGGATATGTTAAAACTTTTGGAAAATGGAGGAGAAAATGCAGGAGTATAAGCGGATCGATATCACAAAAGATGAGATCATTCCTACTGCCAGACGGATGCGTGATGCAGGAGTCCATCTTGCAATGATACATGCATTCCTGGAGACTGACGGCACTCCGGTCGTGTCGTATGAATATGAGATCCCGAACGGGATCGAGTCTTATGCGGTCACGGGAGAAAGCGTCCTGCCGACGATATCGGACATATACGATCTCGGCGCAGAATGGCCGGAGAGGGAGATCATGGAGCTCATGCCCATAACATTTGAGGGCGTTGACACTTCGCAGCGTCTTTTCATGCCGGATACCATGATCGACGGACAGGGACAGATCCTTGTCATTCCCATGGATGAGCTCATTGCAAAAGCGCACGGCGAGGAGGTGGAAAAGTAATGGGATACATCATACCTATCGGACCATACCATCCCGCTCTTGAGGAGCCTGTGCATACCAGGCTTTATACCGAAGGCGAGGAGATCAAGAAAGCGGAGGTATTCATCGGATACAATCACCGCGGCATTGAGAAACTCTGTACGCAGAAGAACTATATCCAGACCATTTCCCTGGTCGAGCGTACATGCGGTATCTGCTCACATTCACATGCAATGAATTACTGCCTGACCGTTGAAGGGCTCATGGGCGTTCAGGTGCCCAAGAGAGGACAGTACATAAGAGTCATAATCGCTGAGCTTGAAAGACTGCATTCACATTATCTGTGGCTTGGCATCGCTCTTCACCTGATCGGTCACGACAGTCTGTTCATGACATCATGGGATCACCGTGAGATGATAATGGACATGCTCGAAGAGCTTACGGGCAGCCGTGTCAACTACGGCGCCTGCACAATAGGCGGAGCAAGACGCGACCTTAACGATCTTCAGATACAGGATCTCAGGGACATGCTCGATAAGATCGAGGAGTCAAACAAGAGGATCATGGACATCGGTCTCACAGACAAGACGATAGCCATGAGGACTCAGGGCGTGGGCGTGCTTACAACAGAGGATGCCATCAGGATCGGAGTCAGGGGCCCTCACGCAAGAGCTTCAAATCTCCCTGTTGACGTCCGTAAGGATGCACCTTACTCAAGCTATGAGGATTTTGATTTTGATGTTGCCGTATGGCCGAGCTGCGATGTGTTCTCACGTGTCGTCATAAGGATACTCGAGAATATCTCAAGCATAAGCATCATCCGCCAGGCTCTTGACAACCTTCCGGACGGAAAGATCAATCTCGGCACAAGGATCCCCAAGGTAAAAGCAGGTGAGTACATGCACCGCTATGAGGCTCCGAGAGGACAGCTGACATATAAGGTGGTCAGCGACGGAAGCGAATATAACAAGCGTGTCAGCATCCACGTTCCGACATTTAAGAATGCTCCGTCAATACCGACCATGCTGGCAGGCAACTCGATCGCTGACGCGGGACTCATAATCGCGAGCATTGATCCATGCTTCTCATGCATGGACAGGTAAGCTCACATGCATGAGCTTGCGATCACCGAGGGGATCATGGAAACTGCTCTTCCGGCGGCAAAAGCAGGCGGAGCAAAAAAGATCCTTGAGATAAGACTTAAGATAGGGGAACTCTCCGGAGTGTTTCCGGAGTACATAGAAGAGTACCTTCAGGTCCTGGCAAAAGGAACGATCGCAGAAGGAGCGGTCCTTAAGGTAGAACGGATCCCGGTATCCATAAAATGCGCTGATTGTACATTTGAAGGTCCGATAGACCGGAAAAATGCCAAATGTCCGAAATGCGGCAGCCTGGATTTCAGGATAACCGGAGGAAGGGAATACTACGTTGACAGCCTTGAAGTAGAATAGAAAGGGGAGAAAGTACTTGAGAAAGACATCATTTCCGGCAATCGTATCGACAGCGATACTGTGCTATGTGTTCTGGTTACTGGTCACAGGACAGTTGGCTGCGATCATTAAGGGTGAACCCTCAATTGAAGTGCTCATCGCCGGAGCAGTAGTGAGTATCGGAGTCGGTATATTCGCGGGCCGGTTCCTGATACACAAAAAAGCATTCTACCTTTTGAACCCCAAAAGGTGGGCATGCCTTATAATCTACGCTTTCGTATTCTTATGGGAGCTGATCAAGGCTAACTGCAGCATGGCGGTAAGGGCTCTTGGCAGGAAACCTGAACATTCAGGAATAGTCAAGGTGCCTGTGAGCCTTACGAGCGACTATGCCCAGTCAATGCTCGCAAACTCCATAACGCTTACGCCCGGCACCATAACAATGGACATCACAGAGGAAGGCGGCCAGACATATTACTATGTGCACTGGATCAGCGTTTCCGATGAGGATGGACAGAAAGCAGGCGATGCGATCAAAGGCACAATGGAAAAATGGATAAGGAGGATCTGGGAATAATGAATATATTTATTTGGTTTGCAGTATGCTTCATAGTCCTGGCGCTCATCCTCTGCGTCCGTTTCGTCAAAGGTCCGAGCGCTGCCGACAGGGCAGTCGTGGCTGACAGTATCGAGATCCTGGCTGACATGGCACTCATACTGTTTGCACTTTACACAGGCAGGAGCCTTTACCTTGATATCGCTCTCATAACAGCGATCATAGGTTTTGTTGGTTCCGTTATCATCGGAAGATATCTGGAAGGGAGGCTGTAATGAGTATTGTAGTAAATATTCTTATCATTGTCGGCATAGTGTTCGCTCTCCTTTCCGTGATCGGAATGCTCCGTATGCCTGACACTTTCTGCAGGATGCAGTCGAGCACGATCATCAGCACGATCGTTGTCATACTCGTTATCGCAGGCGCGATAGTCTATACTGCCGCGGCTCTTAAGAATACCGAGATGATAATCAAGCTTGCTGTACTGCTCGTATTCTACATAGTAACAGCACCGATCTCCGGCCACATGCTTGCCAAAGGCGCTTACCGCCACGGCGTAAAGATGACCGACAGGATAAAGTGCGACAAGTATGGGGAGGATATGGAAAAATGATAATCGGTTCTTTATTTTCTCTTAATACATTAGTGGTACTGGGAATGGTTGTGGCAGCAGTTCTTGCTCTGGTTTTTGACAAACTGCTCTCCGCAGCCATCGCGATGGGAGTCTGCGGCGCGCTTGCCGCTCTTGAGTTCGTACTCCTTCAGGCTCCTGACGTCGCGATCTCAGAGGCGGCCGTAGGCGCAGTCCTTTCAACTGCCCTCTTTGTTATCGCCATTAAAAAGACTACAAAGAAGGAGGATGAGGAAAAATGAAAGCAAAGAAGATAGTTGCTGTTGTTTCTGTCCTGGTCCTCTTCGCGTTCATGGCGGTTGCCATGTGTGTCGCATATATTAAAGTGCCCGGCACATATGAGAACACCACAGACGTCAAGGCGCTGCTTGAAAACCCGGCAGCTTATGACACAGAAGGCGCTGAAGGAATAGCAGAGATCATAGTCAAGGAGAACCTTGACAAGACAAATGCGATGAATGATGTCGCGTCAATAGTATTTGACTTCCGAGGCTTTGATACACTCGGCGAGTCATTCATCCTTCTGACAGCCATCGCAGGTACATTTGTCATCCTGAGCGTCAAGAAAAAAACAAAGAAGGAGGAATCTGAGAAATGAAATTCAAAGAGGGAATTACAGAGAAAAATGTAATTGTCAGATGCGGAGCTGATTCCATCCTTCCTTTCGCGCTGGTATTCGGCCTTTATGTCATCCTGTTCGGAACAATAAGTCCGGGCGGTGGTTTCCAGGGCGGTGTTATCGTCGCGGTGTCCGCTCTCCTTATATATCTGGGATACGGATACAACGACGCGGCAAAGGCATTGAATCTGAACGTACTCCGTGTAAATGAATCGGTAGGAGCAGTTATCTATGTACTGCTCGGTGTTCTCGGAGTCGCGTTCACCGCTAATTTTGCAACAAATGTTATTTATAATCTCGGGTCTGCCGGAGATCTGATCTCGGCAGGAACGATCACTTTCATGAGCTACAGCGTAGGCTACAAGGTAATGACAGGCGTAGGTCTGCTGCTCATGCTCATGCTGGGGCTCCTTGCACCGGGAAGTGACGGAGAGACCGATGAAGAAGATGAGGAAGAGGAGGCATAAGATATGATGTTAGTAAACTATATCGGATCAGCTGTCCTCATTGCGATCGGCCTGGTCACGATACTCACCAAGAAGGAACTCATAAAGATAGTTATCGGAATGGGCATTATCGACTACGGCATCAACCTTCTGCTCGTAAGCTTCGGCTTTAACGGAGGCACAGCCCCGATATTCTCATTCACGGAACTGACAAGCGGTGCCTATTTTGTGGATCCCGTTCCGCAGGCACTTACACTTACGAGCATCGTTATCGGTGCCTGCGTGGACGCAATGGCTCTTGCCCTTGTCGTCATGATCTACCGCAGGTACAAGACAACTGATGCGAGGGAGATAAGGAGGCTTAGAGGATGAGTGGTTTTATCTTACAATTACCTGTTCTCGCTGTAATGGGCTGCTTCCTCGGCGCATTCCTTATCGAGATATTCGGATCGAAAAACAAAGTGGTACGCGGCATCATTGCAATGCTCTTCACATGTTTCGCCTTTGTTTCGGTGGCGATACTGTTTAAGCCGGTGATGGTCGACGGAGAAGTAGTGGCGTACTGGCTCGGAAACTGGGAGCCCGTCAGCGGCTATGCGATAGGCATAGGTTACGAGATCGACCAGTTGAACTACTTCTTCTCAATGCTCGTGGTATTCACGATGCTGATGTCGCTGATCTATTCCTTCAGATACATGGAGAAGGACAGCCATCTCGGACATTACTACACACTGTTCCTCATGCTCTCGGGCTCAGTCCTCGGCATGGTATTCACAGGCGACATATTCAATATGTTCGTAATGATCGAGATCATGACATTCGCAGCGGTAGCGCTCACTGCATTCAGGAACGGAAAAGGCATATCCCTGGAAGCAGCGTTCAAATATCTGGTCATCGGATCCATGGGATCCAGCTTCACCCTGCTCGGCATAGCACTCCTGTACAGGCAGTGCCATACGCTTAACATGGCCCAGCTCTCTTCCATACTTGGAGGAGAAGGCGGATCAACGCCCGTGACCGTGCTCGCTTTCGCGCTCATGTTCATCGGAATGGGAGTAAAA
>JAZOAJ010000220.1:0-5035 GCA_045595385.1 Lachnospiraceae bacterium
TTGAAAAAGACAATAGCGTATTTTGAAAAAGTCATCTGATGCGATAGCCGGGACAGTAGAAAACTGTGGAAAAACTGTCAGGGATATAGTAAAATTATTTGATACTGCAAAGTAAATAAAAAAGTGTTTGAGGATAAGAAAATGGCAGAAAAAACAATGGATAAGATAGTCGCTCTGTGCAAAGGAAGAGGATTCATATTCCCCGGTTCTGAGATCTACGGAGGACTTGCAAATACTTGGGATTACGGCAATCTCGGTGTTGAACTCAAGAATAATGTTAAGAGAGCATGGTGGCAGAAGTTCGTTCAGGAGAGCCCTTACAATGTAGGTCTTGACTGCGCGATCCTCATGAACCCGAGAACATGGGAAGCTTCAGGCCATGTCGGCAGCTTCTCAGACCCGCTCATGGACTGCCGTGAGTGCCATGAAAGGTTCAGGGCGGACAAAGTGATCGAAGACTTCTGCAATGAGAAAGGCATCACTTTAGACAGCTCTGTCGATGGCTGGTCAGACGAGAAGATGGAGCAGTTCATAGCTGACAACAAGATACCTTGCCCTACATGCGGAAAGAACGATTTCACTCCCATCCGTCACTTCAACCTGATGTTCAAAACATTCCAGGGTGTTACAGAGGACGCAAAGGATGTTGTATATCTCCGTCCCGAGACTGCGCAGGGCATATTTGTAAACTTTAAGAATGTGCAGAGAGCATCAAGAAAGAAGATCCCGTTCGGCATCTGCCAGGTTGGAAAGTCTTTCAGAAACGAGATCACTCCGGGCAACTTTACCTTCAGGACAAGAGAGTTTGAGCAGATGGAGCTCGAGTTCTTCTGCGAGCCGGATACTGACCTTGAGTGGTTCGATTATTGGAGAAGCTATTGCGTCAATTGGCTCAAGAGCCTTGGCATCAAGGAAGAGGAGATCAGGCTCAGGGATCATGACCCCGAAGAACTCTCATTCTATTCAAAGGCAACCACCGACATTGAGTTCACATTCCCGTTCGGCTGGGGCGAGCTCTGGGGCATAGCTGACAGGACCAATTATGACCTCACACAGCATCAGACCTTCTCCGGTGAACCGATGGAGTATTTTGATGATGAGAAAAACATCAAGTATGTCCCGTACGTCATTGAGCCCTCACTCGGCGCGGACAGAGTAGTGCTGGCATTCCTCTGCAGTGCTTATGATGAGGAGAACATCGGAACAGAGGAAAAACCTGATGTGCGTACAGTCATGCATTTCCATCCGGCACTTGCACCCGTTAAGATCGCGGTACTCCCGCTTTCAAAGAAGCTTTCTGAAAAAGCTCTTGAAATCTACGCGCACCTCAGCAAGTACTATAACTGTGATTATGATGACCGCGGAACCATCGGCAAGAGATACCGTCGTGAAGATGAGATAGGAACTCCTTACTGCGTTACTGTAGACTTTGATACAGTCGGAGACGACACCAAAGAAGCAGACAACTGCGTAACGATACGTGAACGCGACTCCATGGAGCAGATCCGTATTCCGATCGCTGAACTGGATAACTATTTTCTTCACAAATTTGAGTTTTAACAAATAACCGGAGGCATAAGGCTTGGCATCCACAAAAACCGGAAAGCGCAGCACGTCGGCTGCAAAAAGTAAAAAGAATACCGGCAGCGAGAGTACTAACTATTCCGCGATCGTCGCAATCATCTGCCTGATCGTGGCTGTGTTCCTGGAACTGTCTAATTTCGGTATTTTCGGCAAAGTGGGTGCCGCACTTAAGCATGTCCAGTTCGGACTGTTCGGATGGACAGGATATCTGTTCCCCATCCTGGTTATCTTTTTGTCACTCTACAGCCTGATAGCAAAAAAGGCCGACAAGATAAAAGTCATTTTTTCGATAGTGCTGTTCCTGATGATCAGCACGCTCATACATCTCGCTTCAGGTATTTCTCTGTCAAAGAAGGTGACAGAGTATTTTACTGACGGCGCGGATGCAGGGATCGGCGGAGGCTTTATAGGCGGCGCATTAGCAGCAGGCATGTATCACACTATCAGCAGGGCAGGAGCTTATATTCTTGTCATTGTCTTGATCATCCTGTGTATTTTCCTCATGTTCAGAAAGCAGTTCACCGGCTTCATTTCAGATCTGATCCATGGCGCTGATGATGATTATGATTATGAAGAGGACCGCAGACCGGTAAGGGAAACTGCAAAACCGGTCCGTTCTGCAGGGACTGCCCGCAGGGCATATGAGGAAGATGATATCCCGGACAGAAATGTCAAAAGATCATCCAGCCGTGAAAAGACTGTTTATGAGACAAAAGACGGAGAGACTGTTGTCAGGATAGTGAAGACTACAGCTAAACGCACACACATGAAGAAGGCTAACCTGACGCGCACAAAGAAAAAATCCGCACCGCTCAGGGAAGGCGCTTTTGTCAGCGACCGGCTGGATAATAAGGTGAAGGGAGTTGGCAACACCGCCATAGTAGAAAGCAATGCCGGCGGCGATGAACTCCATGAGATAACCAAGGTTAAGACCAAAGTTAAAAAGCAGCCCGAGAAGACCAATGTAACATTTAATACAACCATAGAGGACAAGCCGATTCCCGAACCTAAGAGGATTTCTGAAGTATCAGGTTTTACTGATGCTAAGACCGCAGGATCAGATGTCCCGTTCACTGATACAAAGACGGCGTCAGAGACAACAAATGAATATTCAGGCAGTTCAGCTCCCAGGGCTTCGCTTTCCGGAACCACTTTTTCAAAGGGTGAGGCAGTTAAAACATTTGAGCCTGTACATCAGGTCAAGGGAATTGAAGAAGAATTCCAGCTTCCGCCGACAAGCCTCCTGACAAAGGGCAAAGGCGGCCAGGCAGGGACAGATGACGTAAAGGAAATAGCGCGTGATCTTATCGAAGTCCTCAGCAACTTTGGCGTAAATGTTGAACTTACCGACATTCAGGTCGGACCTTCAGTAACAAGATTTGAACTTAAGCCTGAGATGGGAACAAGGGTCAGCAAGATCACTTCCCTCCAGGATGACCTTAAACTGAACCTGGCTGTTTCAGAGATGAGGATCGAAGCTCCAATCCCCGGAAAGGCAGCCATAGGCATTGAGATCCCCAATAAGGCGAGACAGACTGTCATGCTCAGGGAGCTCATTGAGTCGCCTGAGATCCAGAAGCAGAAGAGCAAGATAGCTTTTTCGGCAGGAAAGGACATCAGCGGCAATGTAATAGCATGCGATCTGGCAAAGATGCCGCACATGCTGGTAGCCGGTACTACAGGATCAGGTAAGTCTGTATTCCTGAATTCCATCATTCTGTGCATCCTTTACAGGGCTACTCCCCGTGAGGTAGGCCTGATCATAGTGGATCCAAAGAAAGTAGAGTTTGGAGTATATCAGGGAATCCCTCATCTTATGAAACCGGTAGTCACAGACCCTGGGCAGGCGGTGAGCACACTTAGGTGGGCGGTCGGCGAGATGACAAACCGCTACCAGAGGATGCAGATGTCCGGAGTCCGTGATTTTAAGACATACAATGAAAAGTTTGATGCGGGCACTCTCAGCAAGGAAGAAGAAAACCCGAAGAAAATGCAGCAGATCGTCATCGTTATCGACGAGCTGGCAGACCTTATGATGGTTGCGGCAAAAGAAGTTGAGAGCCTGATATGCCGTCTGGCACAGCTCGCAAGAGCAGCAGGCATTCATCTCATAATTGCTACCCAGCGTCCTTCTGTTGATGTCGTTACTGGTCTCATTAAAGCAAACATTCCTGCCAGGGTAGCCCTGCTCGTTGCGTCAGGTGTGGATTCAAGGACCATCATAGACATGGTCGGAGCAGAAAAACTCCTCGGATACGGCGACATGCTGTTCTATCCTACAGGTTATGTAAAACCGGTCAGAGTTCAAGGCGCATTTGTTTCTGATGAAGAGATACAGAAGACCGTAAAATTCCTGACACGTCAGAGCCACATAAACTACTATGAAAAAGAACAGGCTGAAATGGATAAGTTCAACCAGCCTGAAAGCAGCAGCCAGTCAGGTTCGGATGAGGGCGACGACGGTTCGGGCAAATATGACGAATATCTGTATGAGGCAGGAAAACTCTGCATAGAGAGCGGAAAGGCATCATCAAGCATGCTTCAGAGAAGATTCAGTGTCGGATTCAACAGGGCTGCGAGGATAATAGACCAATTGTATGAGATAGGAGCCATTGGCCCGCAGAACGGTGCAAAGCCAAGAGAGATCCTTGTAGATTCCATCAGGTTTGAAGAACTGTGCCAGGAGATCGGAATAATATGACCTTCGCAGATGTTGTCATCGACATATCGCATGAAGCCGTTGACAGAACATTTGAATACATCATACCAGAAAAACTTGAGGGCATTGTAAAAAAGGGGAGTCAGGTACAGGTTCCCTTTGGCAGAGGTTCAGCCCTGAAAAAGGGGTTCGTGATAAACGTTAAGGAAAGAGCCGCGTTTGATACAGCGCGGCTCAAAACTATACAGGGAGTTGAGCCTGGGAGCACATCTATCGAGTCGGTCATGATCTCACTGGCTGACTTTATCAGGACCAGCTACGGCGGGACTATGAATCAGGCGCTGAAGACAGTGCTTCCCGTAAAGAGAAGATCGGAGCCCATAATTGAAAAGTTTGTCTGCCTGGATGCAGATGCTGCCAGTGCAAACGCGGCTCTGGAAACCAATGAGAGAAAAAAGAATGTGGCCAAGGCAAGACTGCTCAAAGAACTGATCAGTGAAAAAGTCCTTCCGATGAGCATGGTAAGGGACCGCCTTAATATTGCCGCATCAACTATAAGATCCCTTGAAAAAGACGGACTCATAAAGGTAGTCATTAAGACAAATCTCAGAGATGCCGTAAACATAGACGAAAAGCCGCGGTATGATATCCAGCTGAACAGTGAGCAGAGCGAAGTATGTCGGAGCATATGGGAAAGATATGAGAATGGTGATCTCAGGCCTTCACTTATAAGAGGAGTGACCGGATCCGGCAAGACTGAGGTATACATCGAGCTGATAAACAGGATGATAG
>JAZOAJ010000221.1:0-7326 GCA_045595385.1 Lachnospiraceae bacterium
CAGCTTTCCGGCGATCTCAGTATAGTAAGCCGGATTGGGTTTACAGTATCCGGAATTCTCATATGCTGTTATGAGTTCAAATCCGTCCGGATCCAGTCCGGCCCACTCAAGCCTCTGCTTCAGGGCTGTCATGGGAAAAATGGGATTGGTTGCCACCGCTGTCCTGAACCCTGCTGCGCGGACTTTCTTGATGAATGCCGCCATGGCCTGATCGAATCCGCAGAAGTCCTTTGCGCCGGCAAATTCGTTATCATAAAACTCATCAAACAGCTTTCTGTCCCTTACTGCCCTGCCGTCCATCCACTTTCCGAACGCCTCCCAGAACACTTCCTCGTTTGTACGTGTCCCGTCATTTGCCACCATTGCACCGGTAGCGTCCCATACAGCCTTTATGAGCTCATCCCGGTCATATCCGAGCGGGACAAATTTCATGCAGAGGAGTTTGAAATATCCTTTTGTGAACTCATCTACGTCCATGGGCAGGAGAGTCCCGTCCATGTCAAAAAGTATCATCTGTTTATCGATCATTGATCAACCTTTTCCCCAATATGAAGCGGCAACGCAGTCGGAAAACTGCATTGCCGCAAGTTTTAAGTATTATCTGAAGCTGTCCTTCAGTGCCACGCTCCTGTTGAAAACAAGTTTACCCGGGGCGGCGTCTTTATTGTCCAGGCAGAAATATCCCTGTCTCATGAACTGGAATCCTTTACTGTCCCTGCCTTTTTCAGGCATCGGGATGTTTGCCAGTTCCGCCTCGACCTTGCATCCTGTCATCACTTTCAGACTCTCGGGGTTTAACGCGTCAAGGAAGTTCTTGTCCGGGCCGTCCGGATCGGGATCCGAGAACAGATAGGAATATAGCCTTACCTCTGCATCGACGGCAGTGTTCTGGTCAACCCAGTGGATGGTAGCGCCCTTTACCTTGTGTCCGTCTGCAGGATTTCCGCCCTTGCTGTCGGGCTGGTATGTGCACAGGACCTCTACGACCTTTCCGTTTTCATCCTTTACGCACCCGGTGCAGTTAACGAGATATGCGCCTTTGAGCCTTACCTCGTTTCCGGGATAGAGTCTCTTGTACTTCTTAGGCGGTTCCTCTTCAAAGTCTTCCCTCTCTATCCAGAGATTGCCCGAGAAGGAGATCTCCCTTGTTCCGGCGCTTTCGTCAAGCGGGTTGTTCTCGACTGTAACAGTCTCGCTCTGTCCCTCCGGGTAGTTTGTGATCGTGAGTTTGACGGGATCTATGACTGCCATTACACGTTCCGCATTTGCGTTAAGATCGTCCCTGAGGCAGCTCTCTAAAAAAGACCAGTCAACTGTTGAATCCACCTTGGACACACCTATCTTCTCACAGAAATCCCTGATGCTCGCTGCAGTGTATCCCCTGCGCCTCAGTCCGCACAGGGTCGGCATGCGGGGATCGTCCCAGCCGGATACCAATCCGTTCTCAACAAGCTGCCTGAGCTTACGCTTGCTCATTACCGTATAGTTTATGCCGAGCCTTGCGAACTCTATCTGCCTGGGCTTGATGTCCGGAATAGATACGTTCGATACTACCCAGTCATAGAGCGGACGGTGGTCTTCATATTCAAGGGAACAGAGTGAATGCGTTATCCCTTCCAGCGCGTCCTGTATCGGATGGGCGAAATCGTACATCGGGAAAATGCACCACTTATTGCCCTGGCGGTGATGCTCAATGTACCTGATCCTGTAAATGACCGGGTCGCGCATGTTGAAGTTTCCGCTCTCAAGATCTATCTTTGCCCTGAGAGTATACTGACCTTCCTCGAACTCACCGTTCCTCATGCGTTCAAACAGGTCAAGGTTTTCCTCGATCGGCCTGTCCCTGTAAGGACTTACTGCCGGATGTTCTGTATCACCCCTGAACGCCTTGAACTCTTCAGCACTCAGTCCGCACACATATGCGAGACCCTTTTTGATGAGTTCGACTGCATACTCATAATCCTTCTCAAAATAATCGGATCCGTAGTAAAAACGGTCGCCCCAGTCAAACCCGAGCCAGTGGATGTCCTCCTTGATCGCGTCAACATATTCCGAGTCCTCTTTTGAAGGATTGGTGTCATCCATTCTGAGATTGCAGAGTCCGCCGAACTTTTCTGCTGTTCCGAAGTCGATCGTGAGCGCCTTGCAGTGACCTATGTGAAGGTAGCCGTTCGGTTCGGGCGGAAAACGCGTATGGATCTTCCTGCCGTAATATGTTCCGCCCTCCGCAAGGTCTTCTTCTATAAAACGTTCAATGAAATTTTTGGAAACTGTCTCTTCTTTAGAAATGATGTCTTCCATATGTCCCTACCCTGATAAAAAACAGGCGGGCACTGTATGCCCGCCGTAATGATCTGTTTTACTGAAGCGCTTTCTTGGCTGTCTCAGCGAGAGCAGCAAATGCAGCAGCGTCATTTACAGCAAGATCAGCAAGTATCTTCCTGTTGATGTCAACACCTGCAACCTTGAGGCCGTGCATCATCTGGCTGTATGAAATGCCGTTGATCCTTGCTGCAGCATTGATCCTTGCGATCCACAGTCTTCTGAACTGTCTCTTTCTCTGCTTTCTTCCTGCATATGATGAAGCGAGTGCTCTCATTACAGACTGCTTAGCGATCCTGTACTGTTTTGACCTGGCTCCTCTGTATCCCTTAGCCAGCTTTAATACTCTGTTATGTTTTTTCTTGGCGTTTAAGCCACCTTTAATCCTAGCCATTTATTTATCCTCCGATTCAAATCCTTTGTGCAACATTACAGATAAGGTAAGATCTTCTTCATGTTCTTAACGTTGGTGGCGTCTGTCATTGTTGCCTTACGAAGATTCCTCTTTCTCTTAGTTGTCTTTTTTGTAAGAATGTGGCTCTTATAAGCCTTGTTTCTCTTAAGATTACCGCCTGCTGTTTTCTTGAAACGTTTAGCAGCTGCTCTTTTTGTCTTTAACTTCGGCATAACTTAAATTCCTCCTGAAATATTATTAACGTTCTTATTTTTTGCGGCTGAGGAACATGACCATGTTCCTTCCTTCTACCTTGGGTTCTTTATCAACATTTGCAATATCTTCCAGCATCGCGGCAAAATCAGTAAGGATGTGTTTGCTATCCTGCATACGTGACATCTCTCTGCCTCTGAAGCGCATGGAAACCTTGACCTTGTCGCCGTGCTCAATGAACTTGCGTGCCATGTTGGCTTTGGTCTTCATGTCATTAGTATCGATGTTAGGAGAAAAACGTATCTCTTTAACTTCAATGATCTTCTGCTTCTTACGTGATTCCTTCTCTTTACGTTCCTGTTCATAACGGAACTTGCCGAAATCAATGATACGGCATACCGGGGGAACCGCCTTAGGCGAGATAAGAACAAGATCAAGTCCGGCTTCATCTGCCTGAGCCCTTGCTTCTTCGATGGATACGATACCTATCATCTGACCTTCTTCACCGATCAGTCTGACCTCTTTCTCCTGGATCTGATCATTTATTAAGTTGTTGATAATTACACCTCCGATTAAATAAATAAGTTGGTCCCAATGTGGAAAACGCCACAAAAAATGGATAACTCAGAAGTTATCCACATAGTATCAGGACAAAATACGCCAAAACGGGCGTGATCCTGAAAATATTGACCGCCGTGCGCCTGTTTGCGACGAGGTGAGAGTGGATACTCTTCTTTCTTTACGACCATAACAGTTTACTTACTTGCAGGAACATTGTCAATGACTTTTTACAAATAAAAATAAAAAGTGTTGACTTTAGCTCTCTAAAGTGGTAAATTGCAAAAGTGAATCCCGGCCCCCGGGTTCAGTGCACATGATTATAGCATAAGAAAAATGGGAAGTGCAACATGACAAACATCAGAAATGAATCAATAGACCTTTTATTCAATACGATCATGGATCTCTCCTCTGTTGACGAGTTCTATGATTTTTTCACAGATGTCTGCACAGTCAAAGAGCTTCAGGACATGGCCCAGAGGCTGCAGATAGCCATCATGCTCGACAAGGGCATCAGCTATCAGAACATCACCAAAGAAACCGGCGTCAGCGCTGCGACCATCGGCCGTGTCAGCAGATGCCTGAACTACGGAAGCGGCGGATACCGCTCTGTTATCGACAGGATGAAAGAAAAGGCGGACAGGTGAGATCATGAATTTCGACAGTTCAGTATTAAGAGATGATGAAAAGATCATCTATACCCTCCGTTCCTTATACAGCAGCCGCGGATACGCGCAGTATAAGATGAGCCAGTTTGAGGAATATGATCTCTATGTCAAGAACAAGGACTTCCTTGTATCTGACAGGATAATCACGTTCACAGATACAAACGGCAGGCTCATGGCTCTTAAGCCAGATGTCACTCTCTCTATCATAAAGAGCTGCAAAGACATCCCCGGCATGGTCCAGAAGCTTTATTATAATGAAAATGTCTACCGTACTTCAGGACCGGAAGGCAGCTTCAAGGAGATCATGCAGATCGGGATCGAATGCATAGGCGACATTACCAGGCAGAATATCAGCGAAGTCCTCGATCTGGCTGCGCTCAGCCTTAATGAGATCTCCGGTGACAGCGTCCTTGAGGTCTCCCACCTGGGGATCGTTTCATCTGTCATCGATCCGCTTGATATCTCAAATGAGGCCAGAAACGGGATACTCAGATGCATCAGTGAAAAGAATACAGATACTCTCTCAGCCATCTGCACACAGGAGAACATCAGCGAAGAAATATGCGCCGTCCTAAGCGGGCTTGCCCTGCTCTATGCCCCCGCAAATGAAGCCATGGACAGACTGAATGCGATCATCGCCCCCATTGCCTGTGATAACGCCCAGCTCAGGGAAGCTGTTTCAGAGCTGGCAGGACTTATAACGGATCTGTCATCCAGCAGATGCAGGGACATTTTCCGCATCGATCTTTCCGTGACCACAGATCTTAAATACTATAACGGTTTCGTTTTCAACGGATTCATCAAAGGCATTCCCTCCTGTGTCCTTTCAGGCGGCCAGTACGACAGGCTGATGAAAAAGATAGGACGGAAAAGCGGTGCCATAGGATTTGCCGTTTACCAGGATGTGCTTGAAAGGCTCGATGAGATTTCCGGTGCAGATGAAGCGGGCGCTCCTGCCCCGGATGGAAAGAAAGTCCTGAACATCGCGCTTCCCAAGGGACGACTTGGGGAAAAGGTTTACGGGATGTTTGCTGCTTCAGGATTTGAATGCCCTTCGATCCTGGAAAACAGCCGCAAGCTGATCTTCGAAAATGAGGAATGCCAGGTCCGATACTTCTGGGCCAAACCCTCAGACGTCCCGATCTATGTAGAAAGAGGCGCTGCCGACATAGGTGTTGCCGGCAAGGACATAATATTGGAATATGAACCGGATGTTTATGAACTGCTAGATCTGAACATCGGAAAATGCAGGATGTGCGTTGCTGCTCCCAAGGGCTTTTGCGACAACATGCACCGGACTCTCAAAGTTGCGACCAAGTTCAGCAACATAGCCAGACAGTACTACGCATCTGTCGACAGGGACATAGACATCATCCATCTGAACGGGTCGATAGAGATCGCACCGATCATAGGCCTTTCAGATGTGATCGTGGATATAGTGGAAACCGGCACCACACTCAGGGAAAATGACCTTGAAGTCATAGAGACCATCGTT
Organism: Lachnospiraceae bacterium; assembly: GCA_045595385.1. Taxonomy (GTDB): domain Bacteria; phylum Bacillota; class Clostridia; order Lachnospirales; family Lachnospiraceae; genus RGIG5612. Next base: position 5,651 of record JAZOAJ010000221.1, read on the forward strand.
CCCATCAGTGCGAGGCTGATCTCAAATAAAGCAAGTTTCAAATTCAACAGTGATAAGATCATGCAGATCATGAACAGTATCAGCCAGATGGTCAAAGGAGAAACAGATCAATGATCAGGATATTAAGATATAACGAAGTTTCCAATGAAGAGATATTTTCGAGAGACGGAGCCGTGGCGGACGTTTCCGCGATAGTATCCGACATAATCAAAACAGTCAGATCCCGCGGTGATGAAGCCCTGCGTGAATATACTGAACGTTTTGATAAAGTAAGGATAGATGACCTCGCGGTTTCAGCTGATGAGATCAGTGAGGCTCTCTCACTTGCAGACCCTGAATTTCTCAAAGTGCTTGAGAAGGCGGCAGCAAACATCAGGGCCTTCCACGAGAAGCAGGTCCGCACGGGATTCGAGATAAAAGGTGAGGACGGAACCGTTATCGGACAGAAGATCACTCCTGTCGACAAAGCCGGCCTTTATGTTCCCGGCGGTACGGCTGCATACCCTTCCACTGTTCTCATGGACTCCATTCCTGCCAAGATCGCGGGCGTTCCCGAAGTAGTCATGGTCACACCTCCGGGCAGGGACGGAAAGATATCCCCTGCCATTCTCGCGGCTGCCCATGTTGCCGGCATTGACAGGATCTTCAAAGTCGGCGGATCGCAGGCGATCGCTGCCCTTGCATACGGAACAGAGACCATCCCGAAGGTCGACAAGATAGTGGGTCCCGGAAATGCGTTCGTAGCTGAAGCAAAAAAGCAGGTTTACGGACAGGTGTCCATAGACATGATCGCAGGCCCGAGCGAGATACTTGTTGTATCAGACGGCAGGAGCGATCCGAGATTTGTGGCAGCAGACCTTCTCTCACAGGCTGAACACGACAAAATGGCCAGTGCCGTGCTCGTGACCGACAGCGAAGAGCTTGCGGTTAAAGTCAGCGCTGAACTTGAAAGGCAGATACCTCTTCTTGAAAGATGCGAGATCGCGCGCTGTTCCATCGATAATAACGGAAAGATCATCATAGCTGATGACCTTGAAACAGTAATAGAGATCGCAAATGAGATCGCACCCGAGCATCTTGAGCTGTGCGTGGACGATCCCGCCAGATATCTGGGGAGCATCCGCCATGCCGGATCTGTCTTCATGGGCCGTATGTGCCCGGAAGCCCTTGGCGATTACTTTGCGGGTCCGAACCATACTCTCCCGACAAGCGGTTCTGCAAAGTTCTCCAATCCGCTTTCTGTGGATGATTTTGTCAAGAAGACACAATACACTTACTACACCGAAGAGGCGCTCTCCAAAGTAAAAGATGACATAGCGTTGTTTGCCCGGGCAGAAGGACTTACGGCACATGCAAAGAGCGTACTCATAAGATTTGAATGACAGGCGATAAACAATGAGCAGATTTTTCAGTTCCAAATTCAAAGGCCTTGAGCCATATACACCGGGTGAGCAGCCGAAGGATACAAGCTATGTTAAGTTAAACACTAATGAGAGTCCTTTCCCACCCCTTAAGGCAGTCATCGACGCTGCAGCATCCTGCAGGCCGCTGAACCTTTATTCCGACCCCACCTGCAGCGACCTGATAGCAAAACTGTCCGTGGTTTATGATATCAGTCCCGACAGGATAATCCCCTCAAACGGATCGGATGAGACTCTGTATTTTGCTTTTCTGGC
>JAZOAJ010000222.1:0-2620 GCA_045595385.1 Lachnospiraceae bacterium
AGTTCAAGGACAAAGCCTTCTGCCATCTCTCTTCCTGTTTCGGAGTGTATAAGTTTATCTCTATTGAAGCAGGGATGAACATATTTTACGGAACGGGCAACATTGTATGTGTGGCTGACACGGTTGTACCAACGGCCTGTCATGTTCAGTACAGGTATGTTCAGGGAACCCAGCTTTTCAACGCATGAATCAGGATCATCAATTACATTTCCGGCAATGTCTCTGTATGTAAACCCGGGGATGTCCCTGAGAGTCTTACCGTCTTTATATACATTTGACACATCCACATAGAGCTGATCCAGCTCTATGTGATAAATGGCATGCATCTCGCACAGTATATTTGAGAACAGACAGTCTTCATCACGTCCGTCAGTAACTGCAAACAGAAGGCATATGCCTTCCTCAGCAGCCATGCGGATATAGCCGCTGTAAAGATCCATGGCTTCCATAGCCCAGTAGGGATTGCCGTAATCGGCATCATGGAGGACCATCAGGAACCGGGGGTTCCTCTCTCCGCCTATGCCGGCGCTCTTAGGGCAGAGCATGATCCACCATTCTCCGCCAAGTCCGTCATGACGGAAGGTCAGTCCCATTTCATCCAGCTGCTGTACAACATCCGGATAGATATAGGTCTTTGTCTTTGCGAACATCGGGGCATCAGTCCGTTTTTCACATGTCCCTTTCCCGCGGACGATATGCGTGTTATTTTCTTCGAGCCACATGGCAAGAGGATAAAAAACGCTCTTGCGCGGTTCCCAGGTCTGTTCGTTCCAGATGTACATGTTCGGATAGGTGTAGGTCTTGTTCAGCATTTCGGATCTCCTTCTGTGATGGTTAACTGTGAGGCTATGTTCAGCATCCTGTCAGCATCTGCTTTAAGTACTGCCCGGTCATAGGTCAGCAGTCCGTTGGTCTCGTCCTCAACGTCACTGACCTGTGTATATATGGCTCCCGACAACCCCATATGTGCAGCGGGGATTATCTCTTCTGTATACAGTTTTTCAAGTGCATCCATGAATTTCCCGGTATCTTTGAAGAACCGGTAGCCGTATGTTTTATCGAGATTGAAGCTGTGGCCTTCGATCTTGCACGAATACCCTCCGAATTCAGAGAGCAATACCGGCTTTTCAGACTTGGGCATCCTAAATTTCTTAAAATATACATGCAGGCTGCAGGCATCGCTCTTTTCAGGCCGGAACCATCCGGAAGCAGTGTCGATGAACCTGGAATCATCAAAACTCTTAAGCAGCTCATATGCCCTGTCAGCTTCAAACTGGCCCCAGCCTTCGTTGAAGATAGTCCAGCAGCATATGGAGGGGTGCGCGCCAAGCAGCTGCACAGTGTTCTCCATGCATTCAAGGAACATTTTCCTTGGCAGGAAATCCCGGTTCAGTTTGCTGTCGTCCAGCTTCTTTATCCCTACGGTGGGCAGAACGGTATCTCTTAAAAATGAATACGATCCGTTATTGACCATGTCCTGGAAAACGATCATGCCGAGCCTGTCGCAGTCATGGTAGAACTGCTCCGGTTCGATCTTTATATGCTTCCTGAGCGCATTGAAGCCGAGCTTTTTCATTGCCAGTATGTCTTCAGCGAAGCAGGACGGATCCGGGGGAGTACACAGACCGTCAGGCCAGTAGCCCTGGTCGAGCAGCCCGTGGAAGAAGAACGGCTTCCCGTTCAGACAGAGCCTGGCGCCGTTACCTGTGTCCTGAACAGTAAGTGTCCGCAGTGCGAAATATGAATGGACCTCGTCTTTTCCGGCAAGCACGGTAAAATCGTAGAGTTTTGGTGTATCAGGAGTCCAGCATACAGGATCATCAGGGATTAGAGTAACCATGCCGTTTTCGATCGGGATCAGTCTGTCTTCAAAACGGACAACTCCGGTTGAAGGACCGTCTATCTCTATAACAGCCCCGGTTAGTGAAACATCGATCTTAAGAGAGCGTATATGTTCCTTCGGGACCACCTCTATCCATGCGCTCTGCCATATCCCTGAAAAAGGCGTGTACCACATGCCGCCGCGGGTAAGAGTCTGTTTGCCGTAAGGATATTCTTTTCTTCTAAGGTCGTCAATAACCTTGATGGTGATCGTATTTGAGTCAGAGAGCAGAGGAGTGATGTCGATCCCGCGTCGTCCTTCAAAGGTGTGTACATGGGCTGCAGCCTCCCCGTTTACATAGATGTCTGCTTCCTGATCCACGGCATCAACGTGCAGAAGAACTATCTCGTCTGTGTCATGAGTAAACTCCGGAAGAGTTCTTGAATACCAGAGAGGAGTCCCTTCGGGGAAATGTTTTCCGATGCCTGAAAGAGATGATTCCACGGGAAACGGCACCATGACGGTGTATGAATATTCATCCGGCATTCCGGTGCCCCCCGCCTTGAAATCCCAGGCGCCGTTCAGGTTTATGAAACTATCCCTCCTGAACTGGGGGCGTGGATATGAATCCCAGGGGATATCCGGGATTTTTTCATGATCATGTGTGGTAAGGCTGACAGTTTCAGGCTTCAACTTTTTTCTCCCTGTTCAACAGACTGAAAATAACAAGCAGCAGCGGGACAACGCAGCACGCTGCAATGAGCGCTGCAATGAAAATATTGGCATTCGGAACGAAGG
>JAZOAJ010000223.1:0-7391 GCA_045595385.1 Lachnospiraceae bacterium
CGAGTGTTCCGTATTCCACGATCTTGCCGGCATAAATGACCGCTACCGTATCGCAGGTCTCAGCCACGATACCGAGGTCATGCGTGATCAGTATCATGGAAGTGCCGAGCTTATCCCTGTGTTCACGGATCAGATCCAGAACCTGAGCCTGAATGGTAACGTCCAAAGCTGTGGTCGGTTCGTCCGCCAGAAGGAGCTCCGGGTCGCACGCAAGTGCCATTGCAATAACAACACGCTGCTTCATTCCACCTGAGAACTGATGAGGATATTCTCCACTCCTCTCTCTTGGTATGCCAACAAGCTCAAGCATGTCTCCGGCCTTTTCATCTGCTGTATGATTGTCATAATCATTGTGGAGCAGAAGTACTTCCGCAATCTGATCGCCTACTGTCATGAGCGGGTTCAGGGCTGTCATAGGATCCTGGAAGATCATTGCCGCAACCTTGCCGCGGAATTTTCTCATCTCCGATTCTTCCTTGCTCAGCACATCAATACCATCAACATATATCTCTCCGCCGACTATCTTGCATCCTTTTTCAGGAAGGATGCGCATGATCGACTTGGCGATGGTAGTTTTGCCTGCACCGGTCTCACCGACCAGTCCCAGTGTCTGACCCTTTTCAAGTGAAAGAGAGACTCCGTTAACGGCATGGACAGTACGGCGATTCTGTGTATAATTGACCTCCAGGTCTTTTATCTCTAAATAACTCATACCATTCCTCCTTATCAGTCTCTCATCTTAGGATCCAGCGCATCCCTGAGTCCGTCACCGAGCAGGTTGACCGCAAGGACTGTGAGCGCGATCATTATTCCCGGGAAGGTGATCAGGTGCGGAACCTGTCTGATGTAAGCACGTCCGGCAGCCAGCATTGCGCCCCATTCAGGCTCGGGCGGCTGAATACCAAGTCCGATATATGAAAGGGAAGCTGCCATTGTAATATTGGATCCGACCGACATGGTCATGATGATGATCATGGGCTGGATTACGTTCGGGAGCAGATGTTTGAACATCAGTACTGCCTTCGGGCAGTTGATCGACTCTGCTGCCTCTATATATTCCTTGTTTCTTTCTGAAAGCACCTGGCCTCGCGTCATTCGGACACCTCCCGGTATCTGTCCTATGATCAGGGCTACGATCGTAGGAATGAAACCGGCTCCGAAAACTGCTGACAGCAGTATGCAAAGGAGCATTGCAGGAAGAGCGCTCCATACGTCCATGAAACGCATGATGATCGTTTCAACAACTCCTCCGACATAACCGGCAAAACATCCTATGATAATGCCTATAAAGCCGGAAAGCACGGATGCGCTTAAGCCCAGGATAAGTGAGTATCTGCCTCCGTACATGAGACGGATCATGATGTCCCTGCCCAGGCTGTCACATCCGAAAGGATGAGCTGCTGAAGGCTTTGCAAACATCAGCGTCATGTCCATTTCATTCACACCATAAGGAACGAAAAGCGGACCGATCACGCAGAACAGGATGACCAGTCCTAAAATGATAAGACCGATCTTTGCGCTTGCGCTCTTTGTGAGACGATAAATGAATTCGCCAAAAGCAGAAGATTTTTTAACTTTTACAGTTGCTGCCTCGTTCATTATGCGATCGCCTCCTTTGTTTTCTTTCTCTTTTTGCTCGAATACTGAGCTTTGATCCTCGGGTCAAGGAATGCATATGCCAGATCCATGATCAGGATCGCAATTGATGTAAATGCTGCAAAGAAAACGATGCATGCGCAGACTATTGGTCTGTCCTGGACATTTACACCCATCAGCATGTACTGGCCGACTCCGGGGATAGAGAAAACCGTCTCCATGACAGGAGATCCGGCAACTATATGTGCAAGGCCGCCGCCGACACCGGTGATGATAGGCATCATGGCATTCGGGAGCATGTGTCTTCTGACCACGATCTTTTCAAGCTGGCCTTTAGCTCTTGCGGTAGTAACGAAATCAGCACGGATAGTCTCAAGCATCGCACTTCGGCTCTGTCTTGCATTTACTGCGATCCCGCCCAGCGATGAACATAGTATCGGCAATATGTAGCACTTCCAGCTGTCAATACCGAATGCAGGCAGCCAGTTCAGTGTTGACGAGAACAGCAGTATAGCCATCAGCGCAACCCAGAAATCCGGAAATGAAACAAATGCCATTGCGAGTATCATCGTTATGCTGTCTCCAAGCTTGCCCTGATGGGTTGCAGCGAAAATACCGAGCAGAGTACCGACTACAACGTTAAGCAGCATTCCGCCTGCTCCGATAATAAGTGTTCTCGGAAGACGTTCAGCGAGAGCCTCTACAACGGGTGTCTTATAAACCCATGAAGTACCAAGATCGAACCTTATGAACGTGTTGTAAAAATAAGTACCAAGCTGCACCAGATATGGCTTGTCAATGCCCATTTCGGCCCTCTTAGCCGCAAGCAGTTCAGCCGTTGCATCACTGCCGAGAAGGTTTCTGGCGGGATCACCCGGTACTACGTACATAAGCGTAAATCCCACAAAAGCGGCAATGATTATGATAACGATCATTGTGAGTATACGTTTGATTATGTATCTTCCCATTATCTTTCCCTTCTATTTTATTCTGTATAGGTCAGGTTCCCCGTTTGGGGATCTCTTGACCAGTGTTTCAGGAATTCCCACGCGAGCGGTGCATGGGCATCCGTGATCACATGAGGAAGGCCTTCAGCAAGTATTACCTTTAAGACCGGGTGTCCGCTCTCATCAGGGAACTCACCTGCATACCATTCACGTTCTTCTTCCTCAAATGTATAAGTTACCGGAAAGCGCAGCCCTGCTGCCCTTTCCACCGGATCATTCGAAATATCAATGATCATCCTGGATTTTGCCAGAGATACAGGAATAAACTCCGGCACTTTGCAGATCTTTTCTGCCCAGATATTGAAGTTTTCAAAACACTCCTCATCCGGAAACGGCCATCTGTCACCATAGTCTGCAGTTCCACCGAGGAACAGGCACGGCATCCTGAGCGGGAGGCATTTTTCATATGCCTCTTCAGTCAGTCTGCACAGGCTGTTGTACATGGCGTTTGAGCCAGGCGCGGGAACACAGGCTGCAATCTTTTCCGGCCAGAGTGTTGCGGCAGTTTCAGTTGCGTCACTGCCGGATGAAAATCCGAATGCGTAGACCCTGCTCTGATCGATCGGATAGTTCCCGATCATGTCATTCAGGATCCTTGGGAACTCCGTATCGGTGTTTTCATTGGAATATCCACCGTTGTTCGCATATACCGCAATAAACCGCTCTTTTGCTATCAGTTCGGAAAATCCCCAGTTCTCCGCCTGAAACGGTGTCCCCATTCCTCCATGTGAAACATAGAGCATCGGAAGCAGCTCCCCTTCTTTAATGTCCAATGGAGAATGGACATTATAACGGAACCTGCCTTCATCATGGCCCGCGTCAAAGACTTCCTTTTTAACACCCATTTCCGTAAACTGGCTTATGTACTCCGGGTTCAATTCGTCATTTTCGAATCTCAGGTTTTTATGATTGCGTCTTTCGGCTGCCTGTCCGGAAGCGGACAGATCAAAAGCTTCCTTGCTCCAGCCTGGGATGACCGGTTCAAGGGCATGAGGAATTCCTCCGTTGGGAGGAGGGCGATGGCCCTTTTTTAATGTTAAAATATCGATCACCTCATTTATAAAAAATTGGCACATTCTTTACAATGGGTGATCTTATTATAAACCAGATATCAAAGAATACTATTTTACAATTGGAAAAAAAGCATTGTATTATTCCGTTTTGGAAAAGAAATCCGCGAAGGAATGTCCTCCGCGGATCTTTGATCTTTATCTTTTATAGGAAGATTCGTACCATTCTTTGGCGAATTCCAGATATGTCTGCGCCACTGCAGAAAGTTTTTTGTCTTTCCTGTAGTACGCTCTCACCGGGAATGTCAATTCCGGTTCAATGTCGATGTAGCTTACCAGATCGCCCATTCTTCGCATTGTCGCCTTTTTAAATAGGATGGAAATGCCGCCGCCCTGGCTCACGAGCCTTGCTATCTCGCTTCCCGGGAAGGCTGTCATGATCACATTCGGCTCGAATCCTGCGCCTCTGCAGATGCTAACGACATCATACGTTGTCCCAAACCGGTCATTAAAATCATGATTAACACGCCCGGAAAATCCGATAAAATCTTCATTTTTAAGATCTATCAGCTTCACACTGCTCCTGCCCGCTATCGGATGATCATTTGGCGCGATAACCACCAGTGAGTCCATTGCAAGATCAATATGATCATATTTTTCTTCAAGTTCCGGGATCGATCCGCGGAGTATTATCATCTCTGCGCCGGTTTTCTCAGCGTCTTCTGCTCTGTTCAGATGATCCGAATTGAGTCTGAACTTCGGATATGCTTTCCTGAATGCAAACTCCAATTCTGCATTCGGATTGGCTATCATTATCTCAAGGGTGTTTTCCTGTGCTTCCTTGTAATCTTCTACCTCTTCCCGGTAAGAATCTATCTGGCGCAGCATGATCTCAGCATGATGAACAAACATCTTGCCGTATTCCGTCATTACAACTCTTTTGCCTTCTTTTGCAAAGAATGCCACTCCCAGTTCATCTTCAAGAGCACGTATGTGCTTGAAGAGAGATGACTGGGAAATGAACAGTTCATCACTGGCAGCCGTATAGTTCAGCTTGTCAGCCATTACCAGAAATTCTTTAATATGTTCGGTTTCCATGGCTTGTCTCCCTATTTGGTATATTTGCCCAAATATTTTACGGATATTATATCTTTCATTATAAAAACCGTCAATCATTTCCAAATTGGAATAGTTGATCTTCCCTCTGTCCAAATATAAAAGCATTTATGCATTCTGTCGTTTTTCGCGCTATTTGGCCGGATCAATTTATGTTAAATTGTACATGGCACAGTCTTTACAAACCAATTTTTCAATTTTTTCAAAAAAGGAGAGAAAGAAACATGAAGAAACTTATTGCGACTTTGCTTGCAGTGATCATGGTAATTGGTCTTGTTGCATGCGGCAGCTCAGGCGGCGGTTCTACACAGCCTGCAGGCGGCGATGCTACAACTGCTGCAGGTGGCGGCGGAGCTGAGACTCCCGCAGCTACTGAGACCGGACGTTACCCGTCATTCAAGATTGCCGTGGCAATGGATCCCACACATCTGAATCCTACAAACGGCAACGGCAATCCGAAGACATTATTCTACCATTCAATTTATGAAGCTCTGTTCGACTATGACGATAACAACAATTTTGTTCCGTCTCTGGGCAAATCCATCACATGCGTTGACTCACTTCATTATCAGGTAGAGATCTATGACTGCATCTATGACTCTAACGGAAACCATATCACAGCTGATGACGTAGTATACTCAGTCAACTGGCTGGTAGAAAGTGGCGAGTGCCCGAAGTACGAAGTATTCGACAGCATCAAGAAGGTTGATGACTACACTGTTGAGTGGACATGGAAGTTTGAGCCCACATCATGGGATGAGCTTGAGTTCCCGATGACCCGTACATGGATCTTCTCACAGAAAGAGATGGAGAACGGCAATTTTGCTACCGCTCCCGTAGGTACAGGCGCATATGTTGTCAAATCTTATGTTCCCGGATCCAGCATCGTGCTTGAAGCTAATGATGATTACTGGCTTCTTAAGAACCCCGAGATCATGGACACACATCTTGACATCCACAGGGCAAATGTCCAGACAGTTGAATTCCTCGTTATCGCAGAAGCAGCCCAGGCTCAGATTGCTCTTGAGCAGGGTACAGTTGACTACTGCGAATATATCCAGACCATGGCAATGGGCGAGTTTGAAGAAGGCGGCCCTCTTTCAGACAAGTATACAGCTGAAGAGCTTGTACAGGGCGACTACATCTTCATGCACTGCAACTGCTGGGACGGAAAATTAACTTCTGATGTAAATCTTCGTAAGGCTATCTGGTATGCGATCGACAGCGCGGCAGTCTGCCAGGCAATGGGCGGCAACTATGCTCCTATGGACACCATCGGAAACAGCGCTTATCCTGACTGGGATGATTCCATGGGTGACAGAGATACCTACATGAACACATATGATCCCGATCTTGCAAAAGATTATCTGAGCAAGTCCGGATACAAGGGAGAAGAACTTACTCTCATATGCGAAAGCTCTGAAGCATATCAGAACGCAGCTGTCATGGTACAGGCGCAGCTTGATCAGGTTGGCATCAAGGTCAAGATCAATGCTCTTGCTAACAGCCTTATGCGTACAGCTGAAGCTGATCACGAGCAGTGGGATGTATCAATTGCCAGCATCGGCGGACCTTCACTGGTTGGTTCCTACAACCGTCTGATGGGTAACGGAACTTATGAGATCGACGGCAAGAAATACAATATCTCCTTCGTTTGCGATCCCAAGCTCCAGGAGCTCTATGAAACTTCCAAGGCAGATGCTACTCATGACACTGAGCACATCCAGGCAGCTATTGATTACTGCACAGAGGAAAATGCATGGTTCTACGCTCTGGCTCAGCCTGCAACTGCTATCGTCTGCACAAGGAACGTTGCTAAGCTTTACAAGAGAGAGCATAACTTCACAATCCCTACAGCCTGCGAATTCGTCGGCTATGCTGCTGAGCACTCAACAAACGTAACTCCGCTTGACGTTGCACTTCCTGAGCCTTCAGGACTTCCGAACAACGTTCATATCTTCTATCAGGTATTCAATCCTGATGACGGTGCCGGAATCGTATGGAAGCTTACAGTTAATCCTGATGACAGCTGGACTCTTGAAGTAAAGAGCACCAAGCCTGACATTGAGCCTGCTGAGACCATCACCATGACCGGTGACAAGAACTTCCCTGGCGACGGCCCGAACCAAATCACCACAGTTCCTCCGGAAGGAAGCGATTTCTGGAAAGAGCATGCTGACTGGTATGAAGATGACGGTGTCTGCAAATGGGAGATCCTTGACAACAACGGACTTGTTCCTGTCAACTTCAAGGATTATGAGAAGTACAAAGCAGACTGGGAGAGCGGAGCTTTCACAGGCCTGTAAACCGCAAAAGTCCTATCAAGGATTAAACAATTGTTCATCAAGGGGCTGCATTCATGGCAGCCCCTTGATAATAAAAAACAAGAGAACACCATTATGAAAATGTTTATTAACGGTGAGCGCAGGGACGCATCCGACGGACGCACCATAGATGTGCTTAACTCTGCGACACTTGAATTTATAGATACTGTTCCTGCTGCAACTGCGCAGGATATAACCGAAGCCATAGCAGCCGCTAAGGAAGGAAGCCGCATCTGGGGCGCTCTTCCCGTATACGAAAGGTCTGCGATCCTGAACAGGGCAGCTGACCTTATAGACAAAAGACGTGAAGAACTTGCCCGATCCTTAAGCACCGAAAT
>JAZOAJ010000224.1:0-4010 GCA_045595385.1 Lachnospiraceae bacterium
GATCCTGATCCGTCTCATTACTTTTCCCCCCCCATAATAACACTTGTTTATGTAATAATGATTTTTTACCCATTTCTCTTTCTCTATCATAAATCATCTATTATTATACCATATCACGCAGCCCCTGAACGCGGTGTTTCCAAAGAAAAATCCCGAAAAACCATGCGTTCAGGGGCTGTGCATCCTCTACAAGAAACAAGGCGATCCGTCAGGACCGCCTTGTTATTATTCAAAACCTGCTACCAGGTCCTTCCATCTGTCTGAATCCGTTCTCAGTTCCAGGGCACTAATCATCTGAAGATCTTTTACACTACCGTTATGATACAGCTCATAGAGCCTTTCATCATCAGTTCTGCCTGTTTCGACCTGCTTCTTCAGGTTATAGTCATCTTCTGCCTGGTAAATGGTCTCTTCCTTCAGCTCACCGTCTTCAATATATATGTAGTAAGCCGCATAGTATCCGGTGTGGGCAACATCCCAGACCAGTCCGGGATAGTCTTTATCATCCAGATATGAGCCGCTGTACGGGAATGTCAGGCCGAGATATTTGATCTCGCCGTCCTTATATGTATATACATATGTCGTACTAGCTGCATAATAGTCTCCGCCGGAAGATATCAGGAGTTCCGGCACCATGTCGGCGTCAATGTCGTGAAGACCGCATTCTATCAGATAATAGTCGTCTTCAACATCCATCATGTAAGTCTGGCCCATATCCCAGTACTCGCCTTTGATGATAAACTGGTAATATGCCCACTGCCAGTCCTCATATTTCATGTCTTCCGGGATCTCTGAGCTGTGCTTTAGCATTGTCCAGTACGTCTGCCCGTCAATCTCCTCATACTTCATTTCGGCGTAGTACATGCCATCGTAGTAATCGGTCGGATCTTCGGCATACGAGAAGATCCCATCCATGCAAATGGAGTAAACTATCCGGTAAACATCATTTTCCAGTCTGGCATTCACAATGTTGATGTGAGAGGGTTCCCAGCCGATACCGCCGGTAAAGTAATATATCTTTCCGCCTGAAGCATAAAACCGGTTCTCTTCTTCACCGCTTTCAAGCAGCGTTTCGAATTCATCATCTGATATATGGAAAATGTTATTTGCTGCCCATTTAACCGTATTCAGATCGTAAATGTAGCACATTCCAAAGCTGCCGCTATTCTCAGCCCAGCCTTTCGGATCGTCAAAATCTCCCTTTGAATAAATGACCTCTTCCCGCGCGCTGCCGGGATATATGCTGTAATCACAGCATGTCACATTGAAGAGCATATAGTTAAGGATGGTGCTGCTCTTACCCGTTATGTCATCCGCATCAAACTCTTTTCCGCCTTCGGCATCCCTGTATATCCTGAACCTGTCAAGGAAAGCATCCAGCGACTCGGGCAGTTCTTCCAGATCAGCCACCCCTTCAAGTTCATCCGGATCACTTTCATGTGAAAAGCTCCCATAATAAGGCAGATTCTTCGAAAGCGTCAGGCTCAGCCTGCCGGCCTGCCTGTATACATCAGATATCGCCGATCTGCCGATCTGCCTGAAATCATCAGCGGTCGGATTCTTTACATCTTTCCCGGTGACCGTTCTTTTAATGATATTCCAGGCAGCTCCGCACCACGAAGCCCCGGTGTTCTGAGCACAGTATTCAATCACGTAATATGTGCCCATTATCCTTATCTGGGCAAGCTGCACCAGATATTTTTCAACCCACAGCTTATCATCCACCTTGCAGGAGAAAGTCTGGTCATGTACAGAAACTTTGCTGTCAACAAGATACCTGCACCCATCCGACATATATCTCATCAGAGTAAAATAAACCGTATACTCGCTCAGTTCTACCATGCCGGTATATTTGTATAGATTCTTAAAGACGCTGGCTATCTTTGCATAAGGATTGAAAGTAGCGCATACGTCCAGTGCTGTTTCCATTGCACTGAACTTCAGCTCCCGCCCCATTGCATCAGCCAGGTCCTTGTAAAATGCCACGCCGGTCTTGTCGAGAATATCTGCGGCGAGTTCTGCCGCAGCGCATTTGATACATGCATCCAGTGACAGTTCCTTAAAGTCATCCGGCAGCCAGTCCCTTATGTTCTTAATGACATCCGAAGCATCGCTCCCCACATTGTCGCGGAGATAGATAAGCAGGTCCAGATGCATGTTGATGGCTTCGGCATTGGCCATGATCTGACTGTAAGTGGATATGATATGCATCTGCTTCTCAAATGCATCTGCCACATCGTTAGTTATGGTAAGGGCAAGGCCGGCATCCATGGTCAGGCTGTGGTCAAGAGCCTTCGCGTCTTGCTGTATGTTTTTCAGCTGTTTGGTAAATCTGAATATTTCATATTCAGTGGCCTTCCTGTAAGCGCTGATGGCATTCCTTCCGACCGCGATGATATCAGCCAGTCCCTCGATCTGATCCGCAGCATCATCGCTTTCGAGATTGTTGAATATCTTCTCAAGAGTGTCCGGAAGTGTGAGCAGCTTCATCCCGCCAAGGACCGAATCAGCCTTTTCTTCACTAAATGACTTCGCATTTTTAACATACTGGGCATCTATCTGCACCTGAAGGCTTTCCATGTACGGATCCTCAAGATCGGCGAGTTTTGTACCGTCTTCTACAACGTCATACAGGTCGCCCGCCACGCCAACGAGGTTGCTTATGATGCCTGAAACCTTTGCTAACTGATCAAATGTCTCCTGTCTCTTAAGCCAGGTCTCATTCTGCTTAAAACTGTCCTCCGGAGTGTATTTCGAAAAATAGTTTATCAGGCATTCCTCAGCCTGCTCTCTTTTATTCCAGTCAAGGAACAGAGCTACTTTATTGCCTATGTCCGCCTCAAATGTCGAATAAGAATACTTGCCATCATTTTCAAGCTGGTGCAGCGCTCCCGGCGAGCGGAAGTCATACTCAAGCGGGGATGTGCCCAGCTGTTTTACCTCTGCATGATCCCCTATGCCGTCACCATCGGAATCCGGATCCACCGGATTTGAGATCACTTTAAGCTTTGCTCTGTCATCAGAACCTGTAATCTGTATCTCTTCCCCGTTTTTAAGGCCATCATCGTCCCAGTCGTCGTCAGCCGGATCATACCTGTCAAGCACACCGCGCAGTATAGTGGTATCCTTATAAAGGATCCTTCCGATGCTAAGCAATTCTGTATGATAATCCGAGATCCCGTCATTATTTGAATCCTTACTTCTTTCCTCTAATTCCTTTTGGAAGTCACCTGTAACGAAATCCCTGAGTATGTCTACTATCGATTTGTTTCTGAGCGTATATATGGAGAAGTGATCGACTGTCGCGCTAACCCTGCCCTCTGAAACCTCCTGGTCCGGCACTTCCACCAGTTCGTCAGCTTCTTCGTCATACCAGTAGATCCTAGGCTGGAAGTATTCGCCAAGCGTTCCAAGTGAAGGATCATAAGTAAATGTTATCTGCGCACTTTCAAGTTCGCCTCCTGTTGAAATGTCATAAGCCCTTCCAAGGAAGCCTATTCCTGCCTCGGAGAACATTGCATTTTCGGAAGGAGGTATCTCATAGATATCGAGATCTCCTGCTCCTGCGGCATCCGTCACGGCTGATATTTCAAGTTTTACAGGGGTATGCTCACTAAGGGTTCCATAGTCATCCTTAGTGGTAAAGCTGGTCTCGGCAACTGTGGGATCACTTCCTAAAATGAGTTCCCTTCCATCGTCCACTCCGTCCCCGTCAGTATCTTTTCTCAGCGGGTCAGTACCGTAAATGCTGAGTTCATCAAGATCACCCAGCGAGTCACTGTCTGTATCTGCAAACAGCGGGTTTGTACCGGCCTTCTCCTCGTCTCCGTTTACCAGGCCGTCACCATCGAGATCCTCATCATAATCAGAAATGAAGTTGTTATCGGTATCCTTTTTATTCGGATCCAGCCCCAGCAGCCTAACTTCGATGCCGTCACACACTCCATCTCCGTCTGAGTCAGGGTTGTAAGGATCTGTCCTGTAAAATGCTTCAAGCACATCAGGCAGCA
>JAZOAJ010000225.1:0-11245 GCA_045595385.1 Lachnospiraceae bacterium
TTTGTCACCTGCCATCTCAAGGAATTCGTCTGTAGTGGCATAGTAAGCGGAATATCCGTTCTCCTCAAGGAAGCTGTCTATCTCGGCGCGAAGCCCCTCTTCGGTGCACACCAGGTCTTTGTCATCTATGATCTTATTTAGGATCATTTCGATGGTCTGGTATTCATGTGCCGTTTCTGTCGCATAGGCAAGCACATTCTCATATCCGTAGTAGGACGCGATCGTATTTGCGTCCATCCCGTAGTTCGAAGCGCTGTATTCAAGCTCTTCCGTTGCATAAGCGATGAGCTCCTCCTCGCGCACCTCGTCATAAGAGTTGACAGTGGTAATGCTCTTGAGGTAATTCATCATCTCATTGTGCAGATAGTATTTATATATGTAATCGCGCGCATATTCCCTGAACTCGTCCACGGTTGCGGCATTGCAGTCGGTATTGGTTGCAGCATAAGCAGCAACTGATGCATCGGAGAGGTCTCCGCCCAGCATGGACAGAACGTAGTCATCGAGGGTCTCATCGGATACTTCCACTGCTGACTTCAGCACCTGGATCTCGGAATAGTCTTCCATGGTGCATGCGGACTTTGTCTTTGGCCTGATGTCTTCCCACCATTTCTGAAGAGTGCCTTCCTTGTACAGGATGAAGGCTGCAAGTCCAAGGAGTATCACGGCAGTGACGATGACTATCGCAGTGGCAAGACCTGTCCATCTGTTTTTGGCAGGCTCAGCTTCCTCTTCTGCAGCTTCTGTTTCGTCATCAGTTTCATCATCTGCATCGGTAAATGATCCGGCTTCGATGGCCTGGACGGGTTCCGCTTCATCAGCATCAAGGACCGAGTTTTCGGCCTCAGGGGATTCTTCTTTTAAAACCTCTTCATCTGCGGAAAGACCGCATTCGGGACACATTATCTCTTCTTCGGCGATCTCTGCGCCGCAGTTTACGCAATTTTTCATGGGCACTCCATTCTTTTCAATTTAAAAACAAACGCAGGGGAGATTGTAACACATATTTACTTTATCCTCAAACATAAAAGAAAATATGATATACTTCATCTGCAGGTTTGATCTGATAGATGATACAGTAAAAAGATGGAGATTTTATGAAGATAAAAGTACTTATGGAAAACACCGCGGCTGATGAAAAGTTCTTTTGCGGTCACGGGCTGAGCGTATACATAGAGACTGCGGATCATAAGATCCTGATGGATGCGGGTCCCGACCGCCGGTTCGCTTTCAACGCATACAGGATGGGCGTGAACCTTGCCGACATCGATATCGTGGTGCTCTCACATGGCCACTACGATCACTCGGGAGGTCTGATACAGTTCCTGGAGCTGAATGACAGTGCCATGATATATGCGGCTTCCGGGTATGAGAAGCCCCATTACAATGAGAACGGGGGTTATATTGGAGTGGATCCCGCTATCATAGACAATCCGAGGATCAAAGTCCTGGACGGCGATCTTCAGATCGATGACAGTGTCCTGATCACGCGGTTCGGGGGCGGAAACCTGGCTGAACCCATCAATACCTGCGGGATGACAGAAGGGGAGGTTGAGGCTTCGGGAAAGGTAACCACATATCCGGAATGCTTTGAGCATGAACAATACCTTCTGATCAGTGACGGAGGGAAAAAGGTCCTCTTTACCGGATGTTCGCACAAGGGAATAGTCAACATCACGGAGTGGGCGAAAGAACTGGAGCCCGACGCGGTCTTCGGCGGTTTTCATCTCATGGGAGTGAAGGAAGAAGACTTTGGTATCCTTGACCGTATCGCAGGTGAGCTCCTGCTTGGCGGCATGGATTATTACACCGGGCACTGTACCGGACAGACGCAGTATGAGCACATGAAGGAGATAATGAAAGAACGTCTCCATTACGCTGCCGCAGGATGTGAGATCGTCATCTGAATCATTTTGGCATTACATACACCGGAACGTAAAAATATGGCGGTTTTTTCAGTATTATTAACATTGAAAACACATGCCGATTAATAGATAATAAACAAGGAAATAATTACATTTATAGGAGGTAATACATGAAAAAGAGATTAAGTATCGTGAGCGTTATCGGACGCCAGATCGTTGATTCACGAGGCAACCCCACCGTTGAGGCTGAAGTTACATTAAATGACGGCACAGTCGCAAGGGGAGCTGCTCCTTCAGGCGCATCAACAGGTGAATTCGAAGCACTCGAGCTCCGTGACGGAGATAAAAGCAAATTTGGAGGCAAGGGTGTACTTAAGGCGGTTGAAAACATCAATACTGTCATCAGCGATGCCATTGTCGGACTGGATCCCCAGGATGTATATACAGTTGACGCAGCAATGATCAAGGCTGACGGAACAGCGGACAAGTCCAACCTCGGCGCTAACGCCATCCTTGCAGTTTCCATCGCAAGCGCAAGGGCAGCAGCTGAGTCTCTCGGTATTTCATTCTACCGTTTCCTTGGCGGCGCTAACGCAAACCGTCTTCCGGTTCCGATGATGAACATCCTTAACGGCGGCGCACATGCAACAAACAGCGTTGACATCCAGGAATTCATGATCATGCCTGTAGGCGCCCCCACATTTGCAGAAGCACTCAGATGGTGCACAGAAGTATTCCATGCCCTTCAGAAGAACCTTAAGGCAGCAGGCTATGCAACAGGCGTAGGCGATGAAGGCGGATTTGCACCCGACATCAATACCGCAGAGGAGATCTTTGACGCTCTCATGAAGGCAGTACAGGATGCAGGATATGAGCCCGGAAAAGACTTTGTATTCGCAGTTGATGCAGCTGCAAGCGAGTGGAAGGGATCAAAGAAGGGCGAATATGTACAGCCTAAGTCAGGCCGCAAATTCACATCAGAGGAGCTTGTTGATTACTGGGAGCTGCTCACCCTCAAGTATCCTATCGCATCACTTGAGGACGGACTTGACGAGGAAGACTGGACAGGATGGAAACTCCTTACAGAAAGACTCGGCGGAAGAGTACAGCTCGTCGGCGACGACCTCTTTGTTACCAATACGACACGTCTGGCAAAAGGCATTGAGATGGGATGCGCAAACTCAATTCTCATCAAGCTTAACCAGATCGGTTCCGTATCCGAGACATTTGAGGCGATCAAGATGGCTCAGGAAGCAGGATACACTGCTGTTACATCCCACAGATCAGGCGAGACTGAGGATACCACCATTGCTGACCTGGCTGTTGCTCTTAACACCTGCCAGATCAAGACCGGCGCTCCTTCAAGAAGCGAGCGTGTCGCTAAGTACAACCAGCTCCTCCGCATCGAGGAAGAACTTGGATGCGGCGCGGTCTATCCGGGAGCAAAGTGCTTCAGAAAGTAATAACGGGATAAATGATGACTCTTCAAAGGCGGCCTTTAACCGGCCGCCTTTGTATATTACATGTACAAGACAGTAAATCTCTGTTTTTAAAGGGAGAATGTGATATAATCCCTTTAACTGTGAAAAGGAAAAACAGAAAGATCCGGAGGAAGAGTAAATGAGCAGAGCAGATGAGATCTTCGTAAAAATGTGCAGGGACATCCTGGATCACGGGACAAGCACGGAAGGCGAGAAGGTAAGGCCCCACTGGCCGGACGGCACTCCCGCTTACACCATCAAGAACTTCTGTGTGGTCAACAGATATGACCTTTCAAAGGAGTTTCCCGCAATGACCTTGAGGAAAGTCCCCATCAAGAGCTGCACTGATGAAATGCTTTGGATCTGGTCCAAAAAGTCAAACCGCGTTTCGGAACTCGGTTCTTCCGTATGGGATGAGTGGACCGGTGAGGACGGAACGATCGGCAAGGCATACGGATACCAGATGAGTGTGAAGCACCAGTACAAGGAAGGAATGTTCGACCAGGTTGACAGAGTGATCTGGGATCTTAAGAACAATCCGTTCAGCCGCCGTATCCTCACAAACCTCTATGTACATCAGGATCTGCATGAGATGAACCTTTATCCGTGCGCGTATTCCATGACATTCAATGTCACGACAAAGCCCGGACATGACAAGCTGATCCTTAACGGCATGCTCAACCAGCGCTCACAGGATATCCTGGCGGCAAATGCATGGAATGTCTGCCAGTATTCGGTACTCCTCCACATGATCGCAAGAGAGTGCGACATGGAAGTAGGCGAGTTCGTACATGTGATCGCTGACGCCCATATATATGACAGGCACATCCCGATCATAAAGGAGCTCATCGAACGCGAGCAGTACCCGGCACCCAAGTTCTGGCTGAATCCTGAAGTAAAGCACTTCTATGACTTTACAAAGGATGATGTAAGGCTTGACGATTATCAGTTCGGCCCCCAGATCAAAGACATCCCCGTAGCGATCTGACATGAAAGCGATAGTTGCAGTAACAAAAAACTGGGGGATCGGAAAGGATGATCAGCTTCTTATCAGCATCCCCGAAGACATGAAGTTCTTCCGCACAAAAACAGCGGGTGCCATTGTCATTATGGGCAGGAAGACGCTGGAAAGCTTTCCCGGGAAAAAACCTCTGAAGAACCGTGTAAATATCGTGATAACAAGGGATAAGACATATGCGCCTGAGGGTGTAGTGATCGCGCACGATGTTGAAGAAGCTGTTAAGAGCGCCGAAAAGATCCGTGAGCAGGACCTGCTTGAGGATGGAAGCAAAAGAGAGATCTATGTGATCGGCGGGGCGAGCATCTATAAACAGATGGCAGACCTTTGCGATACCATATATGTGACTAAGATGGATACTGTCTGCGAAGCAGATGCATTTTTTCCGGATCTTGATGAAAAAGATGGCTGGTACATAGCCGAAATGTCGGAAGAATCCTGTCATAACGGCATTTTTTACAGGTTCGTAACGTATAAAAAACATTGACATTAAAATCTGATTTTGTATAATTGTAAATACTATTCACAACTTTAAGGTTGTAAACAAATGGAGGAAAATATTGTGAAAAAGATCATTGCATTAGTTTGTGCATCACTCATGGTGCTTTCACTTGCAGCATGCGGCGGCGCAGCAAAGAGCGATACTTATACAGTAGGCATCTGCCAGCTTGTACAGCATCCCGCACTTGACGCTGCAACTCAGGGATTCAAGGACGCCCTTACAGAGAAGCTTGGCGACAAGGTTAAATTCGACGAGCAGAACGCAGCAGGCGATTCCGCAACATGCGCTACCATCGCTTCAACATTTGTCTCAAGCAAGGTTAACCTGATCATGTGCAACGCAACACCGGCTCTTCAGGCAGCAACCGCGGCTACAGCAGACATCCCGATCCTCGGAACATCTGTAACAGATTACGCAACCGCTCTCGGCGTTGATCCCGCAGAGTGGACAGGTGTTACAGGAACAAACGTTTCAGGAACTTCAGACCTTGCTCCGCTTGATGCCCAGGCTGACATCATCAAGGAACTCTTCCCGGATGCAAAGACCGTAGGAATCCTTTACTGCTCAGCTGAGCCCAACTCAGTATATCAGGCTGATACCATCACTCCGTTCATTGAAGCTAACGGTTATGAGGTTAAGGTATTCACATTTGCAGACTCAAATGATGTTTCATCTGTTACCAAGACTGCTGCAGACGAGTGCGATGTCATCTATATCCCTACAGACAATACCGCTGCTTCATGCACAGAGGCTATCGCAAACGTTCTTATCCCTGCCAAGGTTCCTGCTGTATGCGGAGAAGAGGGACTTGCTTCAGGATGTGGCGTAGCTACTCTTTCCATCAGCTACTATGACCTCGGATACGCTACCGGCGAAATGGCTTACGAGATCCTTGCCAACAGCAAGAATGCAGGCGAGATGGAGATCGAGTTTGCTCCCAACGTTACAAAAGAGTACAACGCAGCAAATGCAGAGGCTCTTGGCGTAACAATTCCCGATGATTATGTTGCAATCGGAGAGTAATTACTTTAATATAATAAAACAGTGAAACGACGAGGTGCCGTGTTTCATGGCACCTTGTTTTTACTTTATAAAAGGAAAATATATTGCCGCGATAAAGCGGCATGCAACAGGAGAGAAAAATGGGGATAGGCAGTTACTTTGCGTCTCTTAATCCGTTCAACCTGCTGACCAGTCTGCCGGCAGGAATTGCCCAGGGTCTTATCTGGGGTATTATGGCGATCGGTGTCTATATCACATTCCGCATTCTTGACATTGCGGATCTTTCGGTTGACGGAACATTTACAACAGGCGCAGCAACAACGGTCATGCTGATCATAGCCGGATGCCCGGCGTGGCTGGCCGTGATAGTGGCTTTTGCGGCCGGCATGATAGCAGGTACGGTCACGGGCCTTTTGCATACAATGCTCGGAATCCCGGCGATCCTGGCCGGAATACTGACGCAGTTTGCGATGTATTCGATCAACCTGGCGATCATGGGAATGAAAGCGAACCAGGCCATAAGTGTTGACAAGTATAATCTTCTTATCTCTTCAAGAAACATAGGCATGGCGCTGCTCGTTGTGGGCATCATCACCATAGTGATCATCTTCCTGCTGTACCAGTTCTTCGGTACGGAGCTTGGCTGTGCTTTCCGTGCAACGGGTGCCAATAACGCCATGGCCAAAGCGCAGGGCATCAATATCAAGATGATGAAGATCATCGGCCTTGCACTCTCAAATGCGATCGTTGCGTTTTCAGGCGGTCTCATGGCCCAGTATCAGGGATATTCCGACATCAACATGGGACGAGGCGCCATCGTCATTGGCCTTGCTGCCGTTATCATCGGTGAAGTGCTTGGTGAAGCCATTCTGAAGAAGCATCTGAGCTTCTGGCTCAAGCTTGCGTTCGTTGTAGTCGGCGGCATCCTGTACTATATCTTCATCATCATAGTCCTCTGGCTCAAGCTGGATTCCAACTTCCTTAAACTGCTGCAGGCAGCAGTAGTTGCAGTCTTCCTTGCAGTTCCTTACATCAGGAGCGTACAGAAGTCTTCCTTCAAGAAGGCAGGAAAGAATGCCACGAAAGGAGGCAGCAGATAATGTTAGATATCATCAACATCCACAAAACATTTAATCTGGGCACCGTAAATGAAAAGAAGGCATTATGCGGAGTCGATCTTCATCTGGAAGACGGAGATTTTGTCACGATCATAGGCGGAAATGGAGCAGGCAAGAGCACAATGCTCAATGCCATAGCAGGTGTATGGCCGGTGGATGAAGGCCAGATCATCATAGACGGGCAGGATGTTACAGCATTCCCTGAGCATAAGAGAGCCATACTTCTCGGAAGAGTATTCCAGGATCCGATGACAGGTACCGCAGCTACCATGGAGATACAGGAAAACCTCGCTCTGGCGAACAGAAGAGGGCAGTCCCGTGTAGTATACAGGACCGGCATAAAGAAAAAAGAAAAAGAAGAATACCATGAGCTCCTTAAAACGCTCGAACTCGGACTTGAGGACAGAATGACCGCGAAAGTCGGTACGCTGTCAGGAGGACAGAGGCAGGCGCTGACACTTCTCATGGCAACAGTCAAGAGGCCGAAACTCCTTCTGCTTGATGAGCACACTGCAGCCCTTGACCCCAAGACAGCACAGAAAGTGCTTGATGCCACAGAGAGGATCATAGCCGAGCAGAAGCTTACCGCAATGATGGTCACCCACAATATGAAGGACGCCATCGTTCACGGCAACAGGCTGATCATGATGAAGGACGGAAAGATAATCCTCGACATAAGAGGCGAGGAGAAAAAGAACCTCACAGTTGAAGATCTGCTCGAGAAATTCCAGGTTGCCGCAGGCGGCGAGGAATTCGCAAACGACAGAATGATACTTGGCTGACATATGGAAACAAAGTGCAGGGAAAAATATAAGATACTCACAGAGACGCTCATTCAAAAGGGCGTCTCTGTTACAACTATGGAAAGCTGCACAGGCGGAGTCATTGCAGCGCTGATAACTGATGTCGAAGGCGCATCGGCCATCCTTAAGGGGGCATACATAACTTACAGCAATGAAGCCAAGTACATGTGCGGCGTTCCTGAGAGCATCATTGAAGAATACGGTGTGTATTCAGAAGAGACTGCAAAAGCCATGGCAGCCGTGTGCAGAAGATCTTTTGGTGCCGATATCGGGATAGGGGTCACAGGAACATTTGCAGACCCGGATCCCGCAAATCCGGGGAGCACTTTGGGCGAAGTCTTTTACGCGATATGCTGCAAAGATGGCGATAATGAAAACTGCAGCGCTTTTAAAATGCAGACAGAAAGCGCCGCAGACAGGCATGAGGCCAGGATGATGGTCGCCGGCCGGGTTGCAGATGCTGTAATGAAAGTACTGGAGTAAACAATGACAGCTGAAGAACTCATAGCGTCAGCAAGGATCATAAGGAGCAGCCGGAGAACTCTCGGCATGGAAATAAAAGACGGGGAGCTCGTGATACGGGCTCCTTATTTTGCCCCTAAAAGGGAGATAGAACGGTTTGTCCGGAACAATTACAGCTGGATAGAAAAGCAGCTCCGGAAAAAAGAGAAACTGCAGCAGAAGATGGAAGGCGTCGAACCGCTTTCAAAGGAAGAGATCAATGCACTCATGAAGGAGGCTAAACAGGTCATTCCGCCAAGGGCTGCATATTACGCGGAAAAGATAGGCGTCACATACGGGAGGATATCCATCAGATGCCAGAAGACAAGGTGGGGGAGCTGTTCCGCGAAAGGGGATCTGAATTTTAACTGCCTGCTGATGCTGGCACCGCCCGAGGCCATGGACAGCGTGATCGTCCATGAGCTGTGCCACAGAAAAGAGATGAACCATTCAAACCGGTTTTACAGCGAAGTCCTCAGGGTATTTCCGGAATACAATAAATGGAACAGATGGCTTAAGGAAAACGGAAAAGTCCTGATGGCCAGAGCAGGTAAAATATAATTACGGATCGGAAACGGAAAAGGACACTTTTCCGTTTTTTGTATTTAAAGACGCACATCATTCTGATAAAATATAGTTGACATGAGGGAATTAAAAATACAGCTGTACGCGGCAGATGTAAGAGTGCTGTGCGACAGGCAGATCTATGAGAAAGCGCTCTCCCTGCTTGATGATGACAGAAGGGAGAGGACTGAAAGAATGAGAAATGAAGCCGGGCAGAGGCTTTCGGCCGGAGCAGGGCTTCTTCTTAAGACTGCACTGTCACATTCAGGCGCGGAAAATGTGAAGATCATCCGCGGGGATAACGGCAAACCTTATGCTGAAGGCAGGGATGACCTGTTTTTTAATCTGTCCCATTCCGGCGACATGGTCATATGCGCGGTTGCCCCTTGTGAAGTGGGCTGTGACGTGGAACATAAAAGACCGGCTGTTTCCCGGATAGCAAGCCGGTATTATACACCGGAGGAGCAGGCATTTGCCTCTCTTGATCCGGACAATTTCTTCCGTATGTGGACTCTGAAAGAGAGCTTCCTGAAGGTTACCGGAAAAGGCCTTACCCTTGGGCTTAAAGACTTTTCCATAAACGTTTCAGATACCGGGATCACTGTCTCCCAAAGCGTTGACGGAAGATCATATTCATTTAAAGAGTATTTCAGCATTGACGGGTATTGCTGCTCTGTCTGCGCTGCGGACATGGGCGGATGCTCATTTGAAGATAACGTCATTAGCTGTGATATAAAAAAACTGATAGATATTTAAGGGGGCATCATGGAAAAGTATTACATCCTGTATAATCCATTCGCAAGCAATGGGCACGGAGCTGAGGCTGCTAAGGAGGTTACCGGTTATCTCGGCGGAAAAGAGAATGAGTTTGTTGACCTGACCAAGATCGGAGACTACAAGGCTTTTTTTGATAAGCTGGATGAGAGCGACAAGATCATCCTGTGCGGCGGCGACGGAACTCTGAACAGATTTGCCAATGACTGTGCCGGCATCATCCCTGAAAATGAGATATGCCTCTTTCCGGTCGGAACAGGAAACGATTTCCTGCTTGACCTCGGATATTCAGGGAAATGCGCACCGGTTCCCGTAAATAAATACATAAAGGACCTGCCTTATGTTGAGGTCGAAGGCAAAACGATGTATTTCATAGATAACGTGGCTTTCGGTATTGACGGATGGGTATGCGAAGTAGCTGATGAGATAAAGGCAAAAGATCCTAATGCAAAGATCGACTATACAAAGATAGCCATCAGCGGACTTCTCGGAAAATATAAACCTTGCAACGCAAAGATAACTGTTGACGGTGTAACAAAGGAGTACAAAAAAGTCTGGCTTGCACCTGCAATGAACGGAAGATATTTCGGCGGAGGAATGAAGGTTACTCCCGACCAGGACAGGCTTGATCCGGAACGCAGGATATCAATACTGGTGTTCTCCGGAAGCAACCGCCTCATGACGGCGATCACATTTCCTAAGATATTTAAGGGCACGCATGTAACTGCAAAATGCTGCGAGGTCCTTAAAGGCCATGAGATAACAGTGGAATATGATGAGCCGAGGGCTGTCCAGGTGGACGGCGAGACAATCCTCGGTGTAAGAAAGTATCACGCGGTTAAAAACTGAAGTAGTATTTATTGAAGAGGCGCAGCCATGTTTATTTTAACGATCATATGCAGTCTGTTCATAAATAAGAAAAAAGAGTATACGGATGAGAGCAGGTTCTACAGATTTCTGCTTGAGACGACCACTGCGATAGCGGTCTTTTTCGGAAGGATCCATCTGCATGTTACAGGACTTGATAAGGTCCCGGAGGACAGGAAGTTCCTGCTTGTCCAGAACCACAGATCGAATTTTGATCCGATACTGTCATGGCTTGTATTCAAGAAGAGCAAACTGATCTTCATTACAAAGCCGAAGAATTTCACAAGACCGGTCTTCGGAGCGATCATCTGGAGGCTCCGTTTCATCGGTATTGACCGTGAAAATCCCAGAAATGCGCTTAAGACAATCCTTAAGGCAGCTGACTACATTAAAAAAGGAGACACCTCCGTAGGGCTCTATCCTGAGGGAACAAGGAACAGGGGAGAAGATATCATGCTTCCTTTCCGTCACGGTTCCCTTAAGATAGCGCAGATGGCAAAGTGTCCGATAGTAGTCACAACGATGCTGGGCAGCGCGGACATTGTAAAGAACTTCCCGTGGCGCTCAACTGATGTATACGTTGATGTGCTTGATGTGATGGAGCCCGAAACATTTGAAAACATGGCCACGGTGGACCTCGGGGAACATATCAGGGATATGATGATGAGCAAAGTACAGGAGAGATTAAATGACAGAACTTAAACCCGGCATAAAAGGGACTGCGGTCACTACAGCCGATCTTACAAATAC
>JAZOAJ010000226.1:0-2259 GCA_045595385.1 Lachnospiraceae bacterium
CATCATAATACTTTGATCCTTTGGAGCGGCTGCATTAAAGATGATACAAAGATCATCGATACGCCATGCTATTCATGCGACATAGTTCCCACGTTGATGAACCTGTTCGGAATAGAGTATGATTCCAGACTGTTCTCGGGACGCGATATATTTGCCCCTGACGTCGAACCCGGAAAGGTCGCCTCAAACATGCATGTCGCATGCTTCAATGACGGATGCTGGGTTACCGCGGCAGGAAGGTATGACGTATACAGGGACACGTTCTATCCGGCAGAAGGTTTTGTTACTGATGATGAAGAAGCATATGTTGATGCAATGAACGAGCTGGTGGGCATGAGATGTACATTCGCTAAATACATAGTCGAATTTGACTATTACGCCCACGTGTTCCAATGACTTGGCAGTCCGAAATACCTCAAATGCTCTGCGATCGGATGACATATATCTTAATCGCGGAAAAATAATAATCCGATTCTTGTCATTTGAACTCTATTCGGATTAGTCTTAGCCGCAAAATAATCCGTTTTTTATAATAATAAGTCTTTCGGACTATTTTGACCAAAATGCTCAACCCCTGATAGTCCGAAGAAACTCATTACATATATAATCGGACAAATGCGTTTTGTCTGCAATTAAAAAGAGGCTTCACATGAAGCCTCTTTTTTTGTCCGTAAATACTGGTGATCAGTATGAGATTCCCTGCCACAGCATTGCGTTTGCGACCTTGAGGAATCCTGCAACGTTTGCGCCGACCTGATAGTTGCCGGGCTGTCCGACTTCTTCAGCTGCGCTCTTGCATGAGTTGAAGATGCTGACCATGATGCCGTGGAGCTTCTCGTCAACTTCTTCTGCTGACCAGTAGATCCTCTCGCTGTTCTGGGTCATCTCAAGACCTGAGGTAGCAACGCCGCCGGCGTTAGCAGCCTTGGCAGGACCGAACGGGATGCCTGCAGCATGGAATACAGCGATAGCCTCGCTTGTTGAAGGCATGTTAGCGCCCTCGCAGATGCACTTAAGGCCGTTAGCGACAAGTGCCTTTGCGCTTTCCTCATCGATCTCATTCTGTGTAGCGCACGGAAGAGCGATATCGCAGGGGATAGTCCAGATGCCTTTGCAGCCTTCTGTGTATGTAGCTGAAGGATGAGTCTCAACATACTCTTTGGTACGTGCACGGCGGATTTCCTTGATCTCCCTAACAGCCTCAAGATCGATCCCGTCCGGATCGTAGATATATCCGTTTGAATCACACATGGCGATAACCTTAGCACCAAATGACTGAGCTTTCTCGCAAGCGTAGATGGCAACATTTCCAGAACCGGAAACGATGACTCTGCTTCCGTCGAAGCTGAGGCCGTTGTCCTTAAGGACTTCATTTGCGAAATAGCAGAGGCCGTAGCCTGTAGCCTGAGTCCTGACGAGGGAGCCGCCTGCGCCGACAAGCTTGCCTGTAAGAACTCCGGTGAACTCGTTCCTGAGTCTCTTGTACTGTCCGAAGAGATAGCCGACCTCACGTCCGCCAACGCCGATGTCACCTGCAGGTACGTCAGTGTCTGCTCCGATGTGCTTCTCAAGCTCTGTCATGAAGCTCTGGCAGAATGCCATGACTTCCCTGTCAGACTTGCCCTTGGGATCGAAGTCAGATCCGCCCTTGCCGCCGCCCATGGGAAGAGTGGTAAGGCTGTTCTTGAAGATCTGCTCAAATCCGAGGAACTTGAGGATTGAAAGGTTTACTGAAGGGTGGAAACGAAGACCTCCCTTGTAAGGTCCGATCGCGGAGTTGAACTGAACTCTGTATCCGCGGTTGACCTGGACTTTGCCATTGTCATCAACCCAGGGAACTCTGAACATGATCGTTCTTTCGGGCTCTACAAGTCTCTCGAAAAGGGCAGCCTCTTCGTACTCGGGATGCTGTTCAACAACAGGCTCAAGTGTCTCGAAGATCTCTTCTACTGCCTGAAGGAATTCGGGTTCATTTGCGCAGCGCTCTGACAGTCCGTCAAAGACTCTTTTAAGGTAACTGTTTGTGATAGCCATTATGTAATATCCTCCTAAAAACTTATGGTAAAACCTAGGTAATACTAACATACGGAAAAAATAAAAACAAGAAAAAAATTTAGGATAGTACAAAATAAATGTTTCTCTTGTGGAATAACAAAATATGTCTTTCAAAGATGTTGTAAAATGACAATTTAGTTGATTTGAAAGAATGTTTCTAGTAATATTATGATGATATATTGTATGGAGGAACAGCAGTGACTG
>JAZOAJ010000227.1:0-3438 GCA_045595385.1 Lachnospiraceae bacterium
TATTGTCTTCCTAAGACCGCTTGGCCTCCGACTTAGGGAAGGGCGGCATACAGCCAAGGCAGTGCTTTCGGGACTTTTAATAACGGTCAGAGGCAGGAAGAGCCCAGAAGGAGCTTCAGGCCTGCACAGGGTCCCGAAGGACTGATACACAGATGCGAGATATGCGGAAGGTCAAGTCTCACGAACCCTGAACTGCAGTTCAGATACTGCTCAAAATGTGAAGGAAGCCATGAGTACTGCCAGGACCATCTTTTCACACATGTTCATAAAAAATAACAAAATTGATACAAAGTTGAAACAAAAATATTTACCCTATAAACCAACGGGTAGATATTTTTGATTAGAGCGGTGTGTATTTTTTGGATTTTCGGGGGAGATATTGACAAAACAGCCGTCAAAATCCATAATATTTGCAAGTCTGCGAAGGACAAATAATGCAGTTTTTTACAATTACAGGAGGAAACATTAATATGAAAAAGAAGTTTATAGCTTTACTCCTCGGCCTCGCTATGGTTGTAGCACTTGCAGCCTGCGGTTCCAGCACACCTGCTACAACAGCAGCTCCTGAGACCACAGCAGCTCCCGAAGGCGGAGAAGACACAACCGCAGCTCCGGAGACCGAGGCAGCGCCCGAGACTGTCGCAGCTAAGGGCACAATCAAAGTCGGACATCTTCTTGACCTTACAGGTGTAGAGAAGATCACTGGCGATACTGCACATGAAGCATTCACATTTGCATGCGAATACATCCAGAAGACAACAGGCTGGACCATCGAAGTAGTCGAGGGAGACTGCCAGTCAGACTCTGACAAGGCTGCTAACCAGGCTGAGCAGATGATCTCACAGGGATGCCAGGTTATCTTTGGACCGACTCAGATCGGACATAAGAAAGCCGTTCTTGCATATGTTGCAGACAACAACATCCCCGTTGTTCTTTACAATGGATCACCCGCAGCTTTCACAGGCGGATTCCTTTTCGGTAACGATATGATCGTTGCTCTCGGCGGCGGTACTGCAGGATTCCCGACTGTCATGGCTGATTACATCTACAACGATCTTGGTTACAAGACTGTTTACTGCTTCAAGCAGGAGACTGTCGGCGGTAACAACTATGTTGATCCTTTCAAGACCTGCTTCGAGGCAATGGGCGGAACAGTCATCGACAACATCGCTGTTGCTCAGGGAACAAACGACTGGTCAGCATATCTTGCAACAATGATCAATTCAGATGCTGAAGCCATCGTTGGATGGACCTCTTCTTCAGACGCTATCGCGTTCTTCAAGGAGTGGTACAACTCAGGCGCTTATGAGAAACTCCCCGTATTCGCAACAATGCACGGCGGATTCGCTGATTCCTATGTCATGGACGAGCTTGACAGCAAGATCGTAGATGCTCTTATCGAGAAAGGCCTCTGCGCTCCTATCTGCTGGGCATACTCAATCGAAAACGATTACAACACAGAGTATGTTGCTGCATACACTGATGCAGTCGGACATCGCCCGATCGGTAACAACCTTGCAGGCTCATGTGCACAGGCTCTCCTTTGCCTTACTACAGCACTTGACAACCTTGGCGTAACTGATCCTACAACCCTTTCAGCTGCTGATCTTGCAACCGCTATGCGTGCTGCAGAGTTTGACGGACCTGAAGGACATACAGTATTCGCTGACGGCACTGTAGTTGCTACAAAGGACGTATATGTTGTTAAGGATGTTAAGCTTGATGACGGTTCTTACAACTATGAAGTTGTTAAGACTTACCCTCAGATCACAGAATCCGGATACAACTACGACGCTGCTAACGATGCTTATATCGGAAAATAATCTATTCGCATTGTTTGTTGTAATTTAAGTCCTTTCGCGCTATTTAAGTAATTAATTGATATGGGATAGGGCATCTGCTGTAAAAGCACTTGCCCTATCTTGATATCGCTAAGGAGAAAATCATAATGGGAATGTTTGCTAATTATCTCATTAACGGGATCGCTTACGGTCTGATCCTGTTTCTGATCGCAACAGGCATGACCCTGACCATGGGTCTTCTGCGTGTTGTAAATATGTCCCATGGAGCCATTTTCATGGTTTCGGGTTATTTTGGTACATTTCTGTATCAGACTATCATGTCCGCTAATCCGGGCTTTTCCAATGCTCTTGCCTGGGTTATAGCCATTATCGGGGCAACGGTTCTCGGCGGACTATTGGGACTCGGTATAGAGCTTGGATTCCTAAGACCGCTGTATGCATCGCCAATGAGTCAGGTTTTGCTTACCATAGGTCTTATTAATATTCTGACAAATGCTGCAGGATGGGTTTTCGGCGGAGCTGCCATCTCTACACCTGTTCCTGCATTCCTTACAGATAATTATGTAACTCTCGGCGGAGTCAGGATCCCGCTCCTGAAGTTCTTCATTATCGTTATAGGTATAATTCTTGCGATCGCGCTCTGGTACATGCAGGAGAAGACCAGCATTGGTGCGAGGGTACGTGCAGGAATGGATAACGGCGTTATCGCCGGCACCATGGGTCTTAACAAGAAGACTCTGTTCACTTTCATCTTCGTTCTCGGTTCCGCCATCGCCGGATTCAGTTCGATCGTCGGCGGATCTGTCATAACGATAGATGCCAACACCGGATGGAACGTACTGCTGAATTCCATCATCGTCGTTGTTATCGGCGGCTCAGGTTCAATACCCGGAGCCCTTATCGGCGGTGTTTCACTGGGACTTCTCAATACGATCGGTGTTTATCTTACTACAAACGTATTTACACAGCTGGTCAAGAGCGGATGGAAATGGCTTGACGGTATCAACATCTCCACGCTGCTCATGTATCTTGCCCTTATCGTAGTCCTCGTCATCAGACCTCAGGGTCTCATGGGAAGGAAGATGGATGTTGACAAGGCTTCGGATGATTATTCATCAACGAAAGCAATTGAGAAGCCCATGTTCACAAAGAGCATGCTCGGCGACAAGATCAACAGCCCGGCTATCAAGAGCAGGCTTGGATTCTACAACCTTGCTCCTTACTGCTTCTTCCTGATCATAGCGATCGTGCTGCCGCTCCTGTCAAATGCGTCAACGCAGAACATCCTGTCGGAGATCCTGATCTACGCATTGTTCGCGGCCAGCCTGGATATCGTCATGGGCTACACAGGAAACAGATCATTCGGTCATGCGGCATACTTCGGCATGGGCGCATACATAGTCGTCATGATGAACAAATGGTTCAATGTTTCATCATTCTGGATCATCCTGGTCATTACGATCATCATATGTGCCATCCTTGCCGCCATCATCGGAGCCCTTACAGTAAAACTGACGGGTACGAACTTCCTGATCGTCACAATGGCATTCGGACAGCTTCTTTCAGTGCTTGCCACACAGCTTAAGAGCCTTACGGGCGGTACTGATGGTGAGATGCTCCTTAACAAACCGAACCT
>JAZOAJ010000228.1:0-13315 GCA_045595385.1 Lachnospiraceae bacterium
GTGTTTGTCATTTACACGGATATAAAACCTGGCGTCCTCGATAAGGCTCTCTGCCGGCTTTTCCGTGTATTCAAAATAAGGTTCTTCAATATCTAATACAAAACGCGACGGATATCTGGGAGTGCCGTCAAAGTTCCTGCCGTACGCAGCTGAAAGGAACAGCCTTTTCCTTGCTCTTGTCATGGCAACAAATGCAAGCCTGCGTTCTTCCTCCATGCCCTCAATGTCACGCGTCTTCCTGGAGGGGAAGATGCCTTCATTCATCCCGCAAAGAAATACATAGGGGAATTCAAGGCCTTTTGCGGCGTGCACGGTCATCAGTTTCACCTGGTCGGATCTGTCCTGTGCATCCGCGTTGGTAAAGAGTGCCACATGAGTCAGATAATGCTGCACGGTGACTTCCTCGCCGCAGGTAGTTTCATACTCATATACCGACTGTTTCAGCTCTGCGAGATTGTCCAGTCTCTCCTGGCTGCCCTCGGTCCTCAGCATCTCCTCATATCCGCTCTCATCCAATATTGCCGAAAGTATTTCCGATACCTGTGCGCCTTCAAGCCTTTCAGAAAAGCTTTCGATAAGCCTTATGAACCGGGCTGCCTGAGTGCCCTTAAATATCTCATTTTCCTGCGATCTTATCAGCGCGTCATAAAGTGAGCATCCGTTCTCCTGAGCAAATGATTCCAAAAACTCCATGCGCCGCCTTCCGATATTCCGCTTCGGCACATTTACTATGCGCCTGAAGGAGAGGTCATCCCGGAGCACGATCATCCTCAGATACGACAGCGCGTCCTTGATCTCAGCCCTGCCAAAGAACGGGACCCCGCTGTAGATATGATATGGAAGTTTAGTGCGAAGGAGCTCTTCTTCAACTGCCCTGGTGACATAGTGTGCACGGTAAAGAACGGTCATGTCCCCATAGCTGACACCGCTTTCATGGAGTTCTTTGATCTTACCCGCTATCCATTGCGCTTCAAGACCCGAATTCCCTGCAAAGTGGAAAAGCACCGGACCTTCCGCAGGAAGGGTGGCTGTAAGATCCTTCTTGATGCGGTGGACATTCTTGTCGATCATGGAATTGGCTGCATTGATTATCTCTGTTGAAGACCTGTAGTTTTTAAGCATCATGATCGTCTTGACAGGCGAAAACTGCTTGTCAAAATCCAAAAGGTACTTTACATTTGCGCCGCGCCAGGTGTAGATCGTCTGATCCGGGTCTCCTACTATAAAAAGGTTTTTGTGGTAGTCACAAAGCACCTTCATCAGTTCATACTGCAGATCGTCAATATCCTGAAATTCATCGATCATTATGTATTCCAGACGGCTCTGCCATTTGAGTCTTATTTCCGCGTTATTTGCAAAAATGTACAGGCAGTATTTGATCAGGTCATTGTAATCCAGGCCGAAGCATTTCTTCTCCTGATAGAGATACCCGTAGAAGATGATGTCATCTGTTTCATATGCCGCAAGGTACTTGTCATGCAGGGCATCGAGTGACATGTCGATCATGTCATGATAGTATTCAGGCTTTTTAAAGAGCTTCTGGATCTCTATCATGTCCCGGGCATCGGAAAATGTGCGGTCCCTGAGTGTAAGGCCGCGCTCTTCGTAAATGATCTTGAGCATGGAATCTATGTCGCTGTTGTCAAGGACAAGAAAGCTCTTCGGATACTGCACGGCATAACTGTCCTCCTGGAGCACAGACACACAGAAGCCGTGGAATGTATTGATGTAACCGGTGTCATTGTCACCTATGAGGTTATGGATACGCTGGCGCATCTCATTTGCCGCCTTGTTTGTAAATGTCACACATAGGATGTTCCCCGGAAGGATTCCCATTTCATTTACAAGGAAAGCGAACCTGTAAGTGAGCGCACGGGTTTTGCCCGAGCCTGCACCCGCAATGACACGGACGAAGCCTTCAGTTGATGTGACAGCATCAAGCTGTTCTTCGTTCAGCGCGCCTAAAAAAGAATCTTCCATAATGCCCTGCCCCTTAAAAATACAAACATGTGTTTAGTTGATTGTATCACAGGGAATGCCGCAAGGCAAACATTTGTTTGGTTTATGATTTTTCTTGCCAAATCAGCTGCATCTCGTCATAATTGTTCCCAGAAGATCTTTAAGGAGGCATTGACATGGGAAGATTATTATCCATAGATGAAGCCCGTGCGCTGATGGAAGAATACAATAAAGAAGACTTCCACAGACAGCACGCTGAGACCGTATCCGGAGTAATGAGGTATTTTGCGAAGGAATATGACCCTGAAAATGAAGAATTCTGGGCTGTCATAGGAATGCTCCATGACCTGGACTTCGAGCAGTATCCTGAGGAGCACTGCGTTAAGACAGAAGAGATCATGAGGAGCCTTGATCTTGACGAGAGCATCATCAGAAGCACCTGCAGCCATGGCTGGGGACTTACAGGCACTTCATATGAGCCTTCTCTTTTGATGGAGAAGATACTGTTTACCACAGATGAACTCACAGGACTCATCGGAGCCTGTGCTCTCATGCGGCCGTCAAAGAGCTGCACCGACATGGAACTGAAATCACTTAAGAAGAAATTCAAGGACAAGAGATTTGCCGCCGGATGCTCAAGAGATGTCATCATCCAGGGAGCTGAGATGCTCGGATGGGAACTGGACGACGTACTTCAGAAGACACTTGATGCAATGAAGGAAGTAGAGCCTACGCTGTAATAATTAAAAGAGCCCCCAAACGCCTGGTTTTCAAAGAATTGTCCTTGAAAGCACCGCGTTTGGGGGCTCTATTCAGTTATTGTTACTTAAAGTACTGGACCGCAGCCTTGAACATCTTTATGTCATATTCACCGGGCACATTTTTGTAAAGTCCGGTTCCTATCCTTTCGCTGTGGCCCATCTTGCCGAATACACGTCCATCCGGAGATGTTATTCCCTCGATCGCGTACATGGATCCGTTCGGATTGAAATGAACATCCATCGTCGCGTTGCCTTCAAGGTCCACATACTGTGTTGCGACCTGTCCGTTTGCGATGAGCTGCTGTATCACTTCGTCGGGAGCGATGAACCTGCCCTCGCCGTGCGAGATAGGCACATTGTAAATGTCACCTGCTTCAGTGAGCGCAAGCCACGGGCTCTTGTTGGAAGCAATGCGTGTGCGCACTATGCGGCTCTGGTGGCGTGCAATCGTGTTGAATGTAAGCGTCGGGCAGTTGGCGTCTGTATCGATTATCTTTCCGTAAGGGACAAGACCGAGTTTGATCAGTGCCTGGAAGCCGTTGCAGATACCGCACATGAGTCCTTCACGCTTTTCAAGCAGTTCTGTTACGCCCTCTTTAATGGCAGCGTTCCTGAAGAATGCAGTGATGAACTTGCCTGATCCGTCGGGCTCGTCTCCGCCTGAGAATCCGCCCGGGATAAAGATCATCTGGGCTGACCGGATCGCGTCTGCGAACCTTTCCACACTTCTTTGTATTCCGGAAGCGGAGAGGTTGTTGATCACTATCACCTCAGCTTCAGCACCGGCAAATTCCACAGCCTTCGCGCTGTCGAACTCACAGTTGGTTCCGGGGAACGCGGGGATCAGGACCTTCGGTTTTGCATTAAGGATGGCAGGTGCCTTTGGCCTGTCAGCAGATGCTGTATAGCTGATATTCTCCACTTTGTCATCCGGTGTGGGGATGTTGCAGCTGAAGATGCTCTCAAGCTTGTCCTCATACAGTCCGAGGAGTGCGCTGAGGCTTATCTCCTCACCTTTGTATGCTATGGCTCCGCTGTCAACGGTATTTCCAAGTTCAATTACATCAAACCTGCCGCTTTCCACTGTACAGCCGGGTTCGGTCTCGACTACGAAACTTCCGTAGGAGTAGTTGAAGATGTCGTTCATGGTCAGATCAGGATCAAATTCAAATCCTATGCCGTTTCCGAATGCCATCTTCATGACCGCTTCAGCCACGCCGCCCATTCCCGGTGTATATACGGCTTTGGCCTTTCCTTCACGCACAAGCTTGGCTACCTTGTCAAACATTTCAAGCAGCGCTTCTGTATCAGGAAGATTGTCGCTGTTCCTTCCCGCTTTGAGCAGAAGTACGGGATCGCCCGCTGCCTTAAACTCGGGTGAGACGATATTGCCGATCTTATCCGTTGTGACCGCAAATGATACCAGTGTAGGCGGGACATCGAGTTTCTCAAATGTGCCGCTCATCGAATCCTTGCCGCCGATCGCGCCTATCCCGAGTGCTTTCTGGGCTTCGAACGCTCCGAGCAGAGCCGCGAACGGCTGTCCGAAACGCTTGGGATCCTTGCCGGGTTTTGCAAAATATTCCTGGAACGTGAGATATACATCTTTAAACTCTGCGCCTGAAGCAATAAGTTTGCAGACAGATTCAACAACTGCCAGATAAGCGCCGTGATACGGGCTCTTTTCAGTGATGAACGGATTGTAGCCGTAGCTCATGAGTGAGCAGTCATCAGTGTCCTGAGCTTTTCTTAAGGATATCTTCTGCACCATTGCCTGTACGGGAGTGAGCTGATTCTTTCCGCCAAACGGCATGAGGACAGTGCCTGCGCCGATCGTCGAATCAAATCTCTCAGAGAGTCCTCTCTTGGAGCAGATGTTCAGATCCGATGCTTCGGCCATGTAGTTTTCGATGAAGCTGCCGCTTACAGTGCGTGCGAAAGCTTCAGGAGCTGCAGGCTCCACATCAACGTGCTTTTCTGCTCCGTTTGAATCAAGGAATTTTCTGCTGACGTCAACTATCTTAACGCCGTTCCAAGTCATTGTAAGACGGGGATCAGCCTTTACTTTGGCTACTATGCATGCCTGAAGGTTTTCTTCAGCTGCCAGGGCAAGGAACTCATCTGCATCCTTTGCCTCTACAACTACGGCCATTCTCTCCTGGGATTCGGAGATTGCAAGTTCTGTTCCGTCAAGTCCTTCATATTTCTTGGGGACTGCGTTCAGGTCAATGTCAAGACCGTCAGCAAGTTCTCCGATCGCGACGGATACTCCGCCCGCACCGAAGTCATTGCATCTTCTTATTAGACGGCTGGCTTTCGGATTCCTGAACAGCCTCTGGAGTTTTCTCTCTTCGGGAGCATTTCCTTTCTGGACTTCTGCTCCGCATGTCTCTACTGAATGGACATTATGAGCCTTGGAGGATCCGGTTGCACCGCCTATGCCGTCACGTCCCGTGGATCCGCCCAGGAAAATTACAACGTCACCCGGCTCCGGACGTTCGCGCCTTACATTAGCTGCAGGAGCTGCAGCTATGACAGCACCAATCTCCATGCGCTTTGCAGCATAGCCCGGATGATAGAGCTCGTCGACTATTCCTGTCGCAAGGCCTATCTGGTTTCCATATGAGGAATAGCCGTTGGCTGCTGTCGTGACTATCTTTCTCTGAGGGAGTTTTCCGGGGATGGTCTCTGATACTGGCTTAAGCGGATCAGCTGCGCCGGTAACACGCATTGCTCCGTATACATATGCCCTTCCCGAAAGCGGGTCTCTTATCGCTCCGCCTATGCATGTGGCAGCTCCACCAAAAGGCTCGATCTCTGTAGGATGGTTGTGGGTCTCATTCTTGAACAGGAGAAGCCATGGCTCAGTAACGCCGTCAACTTCAATGTCCACCTTGACAGTGCAGGCATTGATCTCCTCGCTCTCGTCAAGCTTGTCCATTTTGCCCTGCTGCTTCAGGTATTTGACCGCGATGGTGCCGAGGTCCATGAGGCAGACGGGTTTTGTGCGTCCGAGTTCCTTACGGACATTCAGGTAATCCTCATATGCCCTCTGCAGGAGCTCATCCTCAAATTTCACATTGTCTATTATCGTATTGAATGTTGTATGGCGGCAGTGGTCCGACCAGTATGTGTCGATCATCCTGATCTCAGTGATAGTCGGATCGCGCTGTTCCTCATTCTTAAAATACTCCTGGCAGAACGCTGCGTCATCCGCGTCCATAGCGAGCCCGAGATCTGCAACAAACTGTTCCAGTTCTTCCCTGCTCTTCTCCCTGAAGCCGGTGAGCGTATCCACTTTTTCAGGGATCTCATACTCTACTTTAAGAGTCTCCGGCATCTCAAGACTTGCCTCGCGGGCTTCTACAGGGTTAATGACATATTTCTTAAGGGTCTGGACATCGCTGTCAGAGATGTCTCCGTAAAGCACATACACCTTTGCAGATGATATCAGAGGTCTCTCACCCTGGGAGATGATCTGTACGCACTGTGCCGCGGAGTCAGCTCTCTGGTCGAACTGTCCCGGAAGGTACTCGACAGCGAAAACTTTTCCGCCTTTGGCATCCATTTCCGGAGACGCTATATCGAGCTGCGGCTCGGAAAAGACTGTGTCCACCGCATATTCGAACAGCTCTTTATCTATGCCCTCAACGTCATATCTGTTCAGTATCCGGATATCCGTCAGCGCTGTCAGACCGAGAAGGCCCCTTGCCTCTTTCAGAAGGTCCCTTGCTTCATTTGCCAGTTCTTTCTTTTTTTCAACAAATACTCTATATACCATTGTGTGTCTCCAAATTGTTTTTGTTGTACAAAAATTGCGGTTGTGACCATCGTTTTAGAGATCGCTGTACAGAATTTACGGTTGTGACCATCCTTTTATAGGCTGGTGTACAAAATTTGCGGTTGTGACCATCATACGATGGTCACAAGCGTGATTTTTGTACAATACAGGCCTGATCAATGGTCATAAGCGTAAATTCTGTACAACGCAGGCCTGATCAATGGTCACAAGCGTGTTTTTTGTACAGCACCGTCTGCTGCAAGATCAGACAAGCGCTTTCATTGCTCTCTGTCCGATGTCATTCCTGTAGAATAGATTGTCGCATTTTACCCTGCGTGCCTTCTCATAAGAAGCATCGATCGCCTCCTTAAGAGTCGGAGCTACAGAGGTGATGCCCAGGACACGGCCGCCGTTTGTAAGGAGTTTTCCGTCCTTAAGCGATGCTCCGGCGACATAGGTGCACTCGAGCACATCTTCGGGTATCTCCATTACATGGCCTTTCTCATAAGCCACGGGGTATCCTTTGGATGCCATGACAAGGCAGCATGCGCTCTGATCGGAGAACTTAACTTCCATGTCACCAAGGCGCTCCTCAGTAACAGCCTGCATTACTTCGAGCAGGTCGCTCTCAAGCAGTGGAAGCACAACCTGGGTCTCGGGATCACCGAAGCGGCAATTGTATTCTATTACCTTGGGTCCGTCCTTTGTGATCATGAGTCCGAAGTACAGGCATCCCTTAAATGTACGGCCTTCAGCGTTCATGGCATTCATGGTCGGTATGAATATCTCCTCCATGCACTGATCCGCGATGGCCTTGGTATAGTACGGGTTCGGAGCTATGGTTCCCATTCCGCCCGTGTTAAGACCTGTATCATTGTCTCCGGCTCTCTTGTGGTCCATTGAAGATATCATCGGTACCACGCATTTGCCGTCGGTAAATGAAAGGACTGAAACTTCCGGGCCCTCAAGGAACTCCTCGATGACGATGTTCTCACCGCTTGCGCCGAACTGTTTGTCCTGCATCATGGAAACTACTGCGGCCTTAGCCTCATCGCGTGTCTGCGCGATGATGACTCCCTTTCCGAGAGCAAGCCCGTCAGCCTTTACGACTGTAGGTATGGGAGCTGTCTCAAGATATTCGAGAGCCTTGTCCATGTCGCTGAATGTCTCATAGCCTGCTGTGGGTATCCCGTATTTCTTCATCAGGTTCTTTGAGAATACCTTGCTGCCCTCGATGATCGCTGCTTTGGCTTCGGGACCGAAGCACGGAATGCCTTTAGCCTCAAGAGCATCGACACATCCGAGGACGAGCGGATCATCCGGAGCGACAACAGCATAGTCGATGCCGTTTTCGGCAGCAAACGCTGCTATTTTCTCAATGTCCTTTGCGCCGATGTCCACACATGCGGCATCAGCAGCTATACCCCCGTTTCCGGGAAGGCAATAGATCTGCTCAACGTTTTTGTTTTCTTTTATCTTTTTTATTATGGCATGCTCGCGTCCGCCGCTGCCAACTACCATGACTTTCATTAGCGCTGACCTCCTGGTGCAGGTTTTAGTGATGGAAGAGCCTCATTCCTGTAAATGCCATTACCATGTTGTACTTGTCGCAGCAGTCGATGACATCTTCGTCACGGATGGATCCGCCCGGCTCTGCCACATATCTCACGCCGCTCTTCCTGCCGCGCTCGATACTGTCTGAGAACGGGAAGAACGCATCTGAACCAAGGGCAACATTGTCGATGGTGTCCAGATATGCTCTCTGCTGCTCAGCTGTGAAAGGCTCAGGCCTTTCAGTAAAATATTTCTGCCAGATCCCCTCAGCGCAGACATCCTCTTCTGTCTGGTTGATGAATCCGTCTATTACATTGTCCCTTACCGGGCGGGCGATATCATCCCTGAAAGGAAGGTTCAGGACGCGGTCGCTCTGGCGGAGGAACCATGTGTCAGCCTTGCCGCCGGCAAGCCTTGTACAGTGAACACGGCTCTGCTGTCCTGCGCCTACGCCGATAGCCTGTCCGTCGACTGCGAAGCAGACGGAGTTGGACTGGGTGTACTTAAGGGTGATGAGCGCTACGATCAGATCGCGGACAGCGCTCTCAGGGAGTTCCTTGGTCTTGGTGACGATATTTGTAAGGAGTTCCTTGTTGATCTTGAAGTTATTTCTTCCCTGCTCAAATGTGATACCGAATACCTGCTTGGTCTCCTGCACTTCGGGAACATAATCGGGATCTATCTGAACTACGTTGTAGTTACCGTTCTTTTTGGACTTTAAGATCTCGAGAGCTTCGGGCTCGTAGCCGGGAGCTATGATACCGTCTGAGACTTCTCTCTTGATCATTTTAGCGGTAGTGACGTCACAAACGTCTGAAAGCGCTACCCAGTCTCCGAATGAGCAGAGCCTGTCTGTACCTCTTGCTCTTGCGTAAGCGCATGCCAGCGGCGAATCATCAAGTCCTTCGATGTCATCCACGAAGCAGGCTTTCTTGAGCTTCTCGGGGAGAGGGATACCTACTGCTCCCGAAGTAGGGCTAACATGCTTGAATGAAGCGCAGGCGGGAAGGCCTGTAGCTTCCTTCAGTTCCTTGACGAGCTGCCATGAATTGAATGCGTCGAGGAAGTTGATGAATCCGGGACGTCCGTTCAGGATCTCGATCGGAAGGTCGCTTCCGTCACGCATGTAGATCTTTGCAGGCTTCTGGTTGGGGTTGCATCCGTACTTAAGTTCAAACTCTTTCATTTTGTCTCCTATCTGTTCTTGTTGATTATCTTGCTGTTTATTTCGCCTGTGGCCAGATCTGTATATCTTACGTAAAGAGAGATCTTGTTGTCTGCATCCAGGTTGTTCCATATCTTCCCGGCAAATTCATCCATGTCATCGGGGATGGCCACTCTCTCAGGCTCGCCCTGGAAAGTCGGGATCGGATTGCCGTCTGTTACATATGTGTGGATAAAATGTCCGAGGCCTGCTTTTGACGGGAAGTCAAATGTAAACCGTGCGCAGTCAGTTCCTTCAGCATCAATGCTCTTTAATATGCTCATCTCATAAGTGAAGTCGCCGCCTTCAAATGCGATGATGCCGCTGATCCTCGGAGTGAGGTTCGGAGCGTCAGGCTCAAAACAGCGGCTCTCAAGAGACTGGGCAAATGTCTTGCCCTGTGCCATTCCGTCATGGATCGTATCTGTCTGGTCTCCGTTGGTGACGATCAGCTTATTGTCAAGTGTTCTTACAGCGGCATAGATGATGAGGCTCGGGTCCTCAACCTTGGAAGCATCATAAGGCTCTGTATAGATAACGCCTTCCTTCTCAGTAAAGATGCGGTTCCTGCTGTTTGAGCTCCTGCCCATGATGAAGTAAGCAGCGGCTGCCTTCTTGCCATCAGCGCTCTTTCCGAGCACAATGCCTCTTCCAACATAAGGGTTGCCGTTGATCAGCTCGCCTATGTCATTGATCTTGTAAATATCCATTATTCCCCTCCTATGATCTGCGCACAGATTTTTTCAGCTGCCTGCGGAAGTATGATCCACTCCGCCTGTTCCATTATCCTTCTCTGAAGGATCTCCGGCGTATCGCCGTCTTCAACATATACCGCTTTCTGGGCGATTATCTCACCGCCGTCCGGTATCTCATTTACAAAGTGCACTGTTGCACCGCTCACCTTAACGCCTTTAGCGAGAGCCGCTTCATGGACCTTCAGTCCGTAGAAGCCTTCTCCGCAGAATGACGGGATCAGTGCCGGATGCACATTTATGATCCTCTTCGGATAATGATCTGTAAAATGTTTGCTGAGTATGCTCATGAAGCCTGCAAGGATGATCAGGTCTATGCCCCTTTCATCAAGCGCCTTAATGATGGCGTCCTCAAATGCCTCCTGGCTTCCGAACTCTTTTTTCAGCACTACGATGGATTCAACTCCGGCATTTGCCGCTCTCTCAAGCGCATAAGCCTTGCTGTTGTTCGATACGACCAGGTTGACCTCTCCGCTCTTTATGATGCCTGACTTCTGGGCATCCAGTATGGCCTGAAGGTTTGTTCCGCCCCCCGATACCAGTACTGCTATCTTTGCTTTCTTCTCTCCCATGTCACGACCTCATCAGATAATTGTTATCTTGTCCTGTGAGCTGACGATCTCACCTGCAATATAAGCATCAATGCCGTCTGCCCTGAAGGAAGCGATTGCTGCATCAGCTGTATCTGCAGATGTGATGACTGCCATTCCGACACCCATGTTATAGGTGTTGAACATGTCTCTTTCGGACACATTTCCTTTTCTGGCGATCATGTCAAATATCGGGAGCACTTTGATGCTGTTCCTGTCGATCTTTGCGCCAAGCCCGTCAGGTATCGATCTCGGGATATTCTCGTAGAAGCCTCCGCCGGTTATGTGGCTGATGCCGTGAACCTGAGCGGTCTCCAGCACTTTGAGTACAGGTTTTACATATATTTTTGTCGGTGTGAGCAGCGCCTCGCCGATAGTCATACCGAGTTCATCACTGTAGACGGTCAGATCCGCGTTCTCAACATCAAATACCTTCCTTACAAGCGAGAAACCGTTTGAATGGACTCCGGTTGAAGGGAGCGCGATAACTGCATCCCCCGCCTTCATCGATGCCTGGTCGATGATCTTGCATCTGTCGACAACACCCACTGAAAAGCCTGCAAGGTCAAAGTCATCCTCTGCCATTGTTCCCGGATGCTCAGCCGTCTCGCCGCCTATGAGAGCGCTTCCCGACTGGATGCAGCCTTCCGCAACACCTGAAACAAGGGTTGCAACCTTCTCGGGGATGTTCTTTCCGATCGCAATGTAATCGAGGAAGAACAGCGGCTTTGCCCCGCAGCATATGATGTCGTTAACGCACATCGCAACGCAGTCGATGCCGACAGTGTCAAACTTCCCGAGTATCTGGGCGATCCTCTGCTTTGTTCCGACGCCGTCTGTGCCCGAAACAAATACCGGCTCTTTCATGCCTGTAAGGTCAGGCGCGA
Source organism: Lachnospiraceae bacterium (assembly GCA_045595385.1). Lineage (GTDB taxonomy): Bacteria > Bacillota > Clostridia > Lachnospirales > Lachnospiraceae > RGIG5612. The sequence goes on from JAZOAJ010000228.1 coordinate 11,489, forward strand.
ACAATCCGCCGAATCCGCCTATGCCTGTCAGCACTCCCGGCGTAAATGTCCTCTCGACGTCGTTTTTCATGAGCTTTACGCCCTTGTATCCGGCCTCAATGTCAACGCCTGCTGCCGCATAAGCTTCTGATCTTGAAGTAGTTCCCATGTCAAATCCTCTCCATTATTCCCGCGTCCTTGGCAAGTACCGCGTCCGCTTCATTTTTCCTTCTTTCATCAAGAACTGCTGCAAGCTCAAAGTCGCTTACCGCAAGTATCTCTGCCGCAAGCAGAGCGGCATTCTTTGCGCCGTCGATGGCTACTGTGGCAACAGGTATGCCGCTGGGCATCTGCACGGTCGAAAGCAGTGCGTCCATTCCGTCAAGCTTTGCTCCCGAGCAGGGAATACCGATCACAGGAAGTGTCGTATTTGCCGCGATTGCTCCTGCAAGATGTGCTGCCATGCCTGCTGCGCATATGATAGCGCCGAATCCGTTTGTCCTTGCGTTCAGTGCAAAATCCCTGGCCTGCTCAGGCGTGCGGTGTGCTGAATACACATGTACTTCAAACGGTATGTTCAGTTCCGCCAGAACATCTGTTGCTTTCTTTACCACGGGAAGATCACTGTCACTTCCCATTATCACTCCGATCTTTTTCATTCTTTCCTTCCTTAACTCTCTCTGTTAGACGCTTTGGCTTCGCAGTATCTGCATCTGTAGATGCCCTGTGCCCTGTCCCTGAGTTCAAAAATCTGGGGCAGTTCCTGCTCGGTAGTTGTAATGCATCTGGGATTCTTACACTTTATGACATTTACCAGTGTTTCCGGCATGTCGAACTTACACTTTTTGATGAGCTTTCCGTCCTTTATGAAATTGACGGTTGCCTCAGGGTCGATGAATCCGATGATGTCATAATCGACGTCTATGTGGGCATCGATCTTGATGATGTCTTTCTTGCCCCTCTTCCTGCTCACAACGTTCTGAATGATGGCGACGGGAACATTAAGTTCCGCAAGTCCCAGAAGGTTGTAGAGCTTCATGCCCTGTCCGGCTGTTATATGGTCTATTACCAGTCCGTTCTCAATTGAATCTATGTTCATAAAGTCCCTGCCTCCTTCAGTAATTTAAGGATGAGCGCCATCCTCATGTATTTGCCGTTGAGCGTCTGCTTGAAGTAGCATGCCCTCGGGTCATCGTCCACAGCAACGCTGATCTCGTTTACACGGGGCAGCGGATGCATGATGATCATGTCCTTCTTTGCTGCTTCCAGTTTTCTGGTGTCAAGGATATATGTGTCACGCAGCCTCAGGTAGTCCTCTTCATTGAAGAATCTCTCCTGCTGTACTCTGGTCATGTATAGCACATCCAGATCCGGCATGACTTCTTCAAGGCTTGTTGTCTGCACGTAAGGGATCTTCCTTGCCTGCAGGACGTCCTTCTTAACGTAACTGGGGAGTTTCAGTTCTTCCGGTGAGATGAGCACGAATTTAACGTTTTCGTATCTTACCATCGCGTTTATGAGTGAATGAACGGTACGGCCGAACTTGAGGTCTCCGCAGAGTCCTATGGTAAGTCCTTCAAATGCACCCTTTTCTCTTCTGATCGTCAGAAGATCAGCCATGGTCTGAGTCGGATGGCAGTGGCCGCCGTCACCTGCGTTGATAACCGGGATCGTGGCGTTGTTTGCAGCTACGAGTGCCGCTCCTTCCTTGGGATGCCTCATTGCAATGATGTCGGCATAATTGCTGACAACCTTTACGGTATCAGCCACGCTCTCGCCCTTTGAAGCAGATGAGCTTGCGGCACTTGATACGGAAATGACGTTTCCGCCAAGTTCGTACATTGCCGC
>JAZOAJ010000229.1:0-9593 GCA_045595385.1 Lachnospiraceae bacterium
ACATGGCTACGATCCGACTTTCCGGTTCAGTTGTAGTCGTCTCCGGCATGGTCCAGCCTTCTATGGCATCAGCCGCATCAGCGGTTCTTGAATATGTTACTCCGAATATTGAGCCCGGCTTAAACAGCGAAAGTTCGTCTCCTTCAAATGTGTAGTCCAGGGCTCTGTCCTCACCATCCAGCTGCATGGATATGGACTTTCCGTCAGCAGTATAATATCCATACAGTGTCTGCCCGTTTTCCGTTATCGAAACAGTCCCGTCCTGCGCGAACACATAAGTCACACCGCCTGCTTCAAATGTCCCGGCGATGTCGGTGCTCTGCCCTCCGCCACCGCATGCTGCAAGAGCTGATGCGATCAGCGCCGAAATGACCATCACTATAATTACCAGACGAACTTTCTTCATATCTTTAACTCCAAGATCAATCTATACTTTCAAAAAACAGATCATTGACAGGCGTGTCAATGCCATGTCTGTCCCCAAGTGTGCGTATCGTACCTGAGAACAGTGCTTTTTCGGTCTTTCTGCCCGACTTGGCATCCTGCCGCATCGACGGCTCCCCGTCAGGGTTAAGACCGTCCACCACTGCAGTCCATTTTAACACGTCTTTTTCAGACAGGTCTATGCCTTCCGCGTTAGCGACCCTGACTGTTTCGCGCATGGCTTCCTGCATCATCTCGCGGGGTTTCCCCTCAGCCTGGATCGTTGCGTATGTGCCCTCGAAATACGTCACTGCCTGATTGACTCCGACATTGCACATGAGTTTTTCCCACATGCCCCTCATTATGTCATCTGGGAGCACATAAGGAAAACCGGCCCTGTCCAGGAAATCACAGACCTTCTTCAGGTTAGCCATGCGGATATCAGTCTTCTCCCTGACTCCGAGTGCCCACTCTCCCATGAAATCGCATTCGGCGGAATTGCCGTATTTGCCGGCAGCCATCTTCTGGGCCGTGCAGTAGATGATGCGGTCATATCCGAACCTCTGTCCGAGGTCGTCCTCGCTGACTATGCCGTTAAGCACGGAAATGATGAGAGTATCATCTCCCACCAGATGCGCGTTCTCTTCGATCGCAGTTTTCAGATTGCCGTACTTGACAGCATATACCATGAGCTGCGAAGGCTCGCTCTCTTCTTCGGACACACGGAAATTAAGGTCACATTTTTTACCGTTGAACATGACTCCGTCTTTCCTGTATCTTTCTATGCGCTCCCTGCCCGCAAGCACACGGACATTTTCCTTTCCGATGCTCCGCGTAAAGAAATCCGCGTACATCGTTCCGAGCGCTCCGAGTCCGATAATATCTATCTTCTCTATCATACCCACTCCCGGTCCGAATAAATGTTTTGTTATTATACCACTTTTACCGGTCTGTTACCACTTTGATCCACTTGCCATACTGGCGCACCCTGATAAACGCAGGGAGGCATTTTATAAGCTGTTCGCTCTGGATGATCATTACAACCCAGATCACATCGAGATGCCAAACAAATACCGCGAGAAACGCGAGCGGCATGACTATGAACCACATGGCTGCTATGTTTATGAACGAAGTGAATTTTGCGTCACCGCCGCCCCTTATGACTCCAAACAGGACAGGAACCTCATATGCCATGGCAACCATTACAAAGCACATGATGATCAGCATCTGGCCGGTCAGTTTTTCAGCTTCAGGGGTCAGGTTGTAGAAAGCAAGTATCGGTCCTCTTATGGCAAACAGGATCGCTCCGAGCACAATGCCTATGCCAAGGCTCAGCAGTTCTATTGTCCTTGCTCCGCTCCTTGCCTTAGCGAAGTCACCTGCTCCCACGGTCTTTCCTATGACAACCGCCGCAGCTGAGCTCATTGACTTCGCTATCACCTTTAGCAGCTGGTAGAAAGTGCTCGTAACCGAATTGGCGGCTATTGCGTCTGCTGAAAGTCTTCCGATCAGCGCGGTCTGGAAAGGAGTTGCGATCGCCCAGCCGACGCCTGCCGGGACGACTGTGATCGCCATCTTTCCAAATGCCTTGCCGAGCGCTCGGTCCCATTTAAGGAAATCCGACCTGAAGAAATGCAGTTTCTTATCGATCACGGCAAGATAGAATATGAGAACAGCCACTTCAACCAGTCTGGCTATAAGAGTGGCGACAGCTGCTCCGGCCACTCCCATCTCGGGACATCCGAGCGATCCGAATATCAGAAGGTAATTAAAGAATACATTGATGACCAGTGAAACTATGGACATGTAAAATGCTATGGCTACGGTCTCAACGTTACGCAGGATATCCATGATCATGAAAGAAATGCCATAAGGAATGAATGTCCATTTCAGTATCCCGAGATATACCACGCCTTTTGCGATGATGTCAGGGTCAGAGACAAATATGGAAACCAGCTGCGTTGGAATGGCTGCCGAAAGTATGAAAAACAGCAGACCTATCACCAGGTTTACTTTAAGAAGTACGGCGCCAAGGCCGTTGATCCTGTCGGTACGCTTCTGCCCCCAATACTGGGCAGCAAGAACCGAGAAAGCAGAACCCAGGTTCTGATACAGAGCGTTAAGGACAAAAAAGATCTGGCTTACGCATGCGACTCCCGAAAGCTCTGTCTGTCCGTATCTTCCTAGCATCATGTTGTCAGCCATGTTAACGCTGTAGTTAAGGAAACCCTGGAGAGCTACAATGACCAGGATATGAAAAAGAGACCTGTAAAAATCCCGGTCTCTCACAAAATATGGTTCTTTGATCCTCTCCGACATGCAATCTCTCCCGCATATTATATGTATGATTATAAATACATGCATGAAAAATTGCATCAGTTTTTATTATGGGCACAAAAAAAGAGCAATTTAAAAGCCCGTCCGGTTTCTTTACACCTGACGGGCTTTTAGAATGTGTCTGTCTGAAGTTTCACTTTATAACCTCCTTTCTTCTTATTTACAGAAAATCATCCGTTCGGAAAGTGCGTGTTTACTTTGTTCAATGATATTGATCTTTTCTTCCGCTTCTTTCTTCTTTTTCCTTTCTTTTCCTTCAGGATCATTCCCTGTTCTTATGGCAACATTTTACAAAAAAACACCTTGGTTGTCAAGACGTTTTGGTAAATTTGTTTAACAAATCATAATCTTTCCCCATTTTTAGGCACCGGCCTGAGTACCAGGTCACCGGTGTATTCGAGGGTTATCTCATCTTCCACACATAGCTTTACGAACCCGCAGTTGAGCAGGTAGTATTCGTGCACCGAGTTGAGCGTCTGTCCCCTCAACGCGGCAACAATGCACCTGATCAGAGTGTCCGATGCAAATATGGCGGTAACAGCATTTTCTGCTGCATATCCTCGTATCGCATCGATCGCCTTTTCAGTCCGCTCCTTAAGGTTGTCCCCTTTGACTATCTCCATGAGACGCTCGGGATCATTGCAGAACAGATACCATTTCTCTTCATCGTCCATCGGCTGCAGTTCCATTGTGCCGAATCTCACTTCGTCAAATGTCTTGTCCTTATGGACAACCATGTCCGGATAAGCGATGCGGGCTGTTTCATTTGCCCTCTTAAGTGTGGAAGATATCACTTTGTCAGGAGCCGGGTCGAGCTTTGCAGGAACAGTCAGCGCCTGTTCCCTGCCTTTGTCCGAAAGCGGGAGATCCCCGCCCCATATCCTTAATCTGTTTGCTTCTGACTGTCCGTGTCTGATCAAATATACAATTCCCATTTTAAAACACCGTTTCGTAATCGTAGTATTCCATTCCCGCGATGGGCGGCTCGCCTGTTTTTGCCTGGATCAGCTGTGACAGCGTTACCAGCTGGTAGCCCTCTTCGAGCAGCCGCGGGACCAGTACCTCCACCGCTTCCGCTGTGGAATAATAGATGTTGTGCATGAGAGCGATCCCGCCGTCATACGCATAGTTTTCAACAAGGTATATGACTGAATCGGCTTCCCTTATCTCCCAGTCTCTTGAATCGACTGACCAGTTGTAGATGGGCATGTCCTCTGCCGCGCAGACCGCCTTGATCAGATCCGTTGTCATGCCTCCGGGCGATCTGAATGCCGTGGGCCTTACACCGCAGGCTTCCTCAATGGCATCATCCGCGTCGATAATGTCCGCCTCTGTAACCTCGTCGCCGTAATGCTCATGGTCATATGTATGGCACCCTATCTCGTGGCCGCCGGCAACTATGCGTTTCATCACATCGGGTTCCATTTCCGCCCGGTCGCCAAGCTGGAAGAATGTGGCATAGCATTCGTATCTTTCGAACACATCGAGGATCTGGTTTGTAATGTCGGCGCCAATATCAGGGCCGTCGTCAAATGTAAGTGCTATCATCGGCGCATTGACGTCTATGCCGTCCATGGCTATCGAGCGCCAGACCTTCGCGTTTACAGTCTTCGCCGGATCTGAAAGATACTGTCCCTCATAACCTTTTTCAGTTATGTCGGCAAATGACTGGACCTGGAAATAATAGTTTGTGTTGCTGGAAAGCCCGGTCAGGGTATATGCAAAGCTTCCGGCATTTCCTGCTTCAGCTGAAGATATGCTGGTTTTTTGAGCTCCGGACATGTTCTCATTTTCAGAATATAAGACGTTAAATCCCGTTGCTGCATCTGAAGCTTTCCAAGTCAGGTTCACTGAATCCGCGGAAACTGTTTTCGCGGCAACGTCTGACGGGGCCAGCGGAGCCGTATAGCCGCTTATGATCTTACCTTTGCTCCTGCTGTTTCCTTTTACGGAAACGACTTTATATGTATTCAGGGTGACTTCACTCCCGCCGTCCACAGCTGCAGTCATCACACCCTGTTCCGTCTCATCTATCAGCTCATATTCATCCTTGGTCCCGGGGATGAGCCTGTATATCTCATAGCTGTATTTTTCATTGCCGGTCCAGCTGAGGATCTGGGTAGTACCGGAAGCAGTTATCTCAAGATCCTTAACATTTTTAACGCCCGCAAGTGATGTGATCAGTATGATAGCGCCAATTATAATGGCAGCAAGTACTGCAACCGCCGCGATCCGCCTGATGATCACCTTCCTGCGCCTTATTGCTTTTCTCCTCTTTGCCTCAGCTGCGGAGATGCGTCTCCTGCCTGAAGACTGTGAGCTGTTCCTGTTCTGTGCCGCGCTCACGGAGCGGTTCCTGCTTCCTTCTGTGCCCGTTGCATTTTCCCCCGTTTTATTACTAAAAAAGCAGCATGAACTCTGTTTAAGTTCATACTGCTATTTATATCACAACATAGATGGAAATTGGAACAATTATAATTCAAATCGAGCCACATCCGTATGCGGATTTACAGATGCCAGTCCGACAGCGCTTATCCTGCCGGAAAACGGAACGAAGTTTTCCTGCATTGCCTCAAACGCAAGCCTCATCTGCTGCCTGTCCAGTGTCTTTCCGATCGTCACATGCGGCAGCCATGAACCCGGCATGTAGTATCTGCTGAATGTCACGCCTTTCAGGCCTTCAAAGCATCTGTATGCCTTTTCAGACAATTCCCTCAGATGGTCATCGAGCACCGGTGCCGCATATATGACATAGGGAAATAGCTGGCCGACTGTAACGAAGTTCACCTCACAGCCTTCTGTCTTTCCTTTCAGGTTTTCAAATGAGGGGACCAGTTCATCTGCAGACCTGGCCTCCAGCGCCAGAATGGTCATGTGGGGAGGAACTTTGTTGTCCGTCATGAAATGATTCCCGCTCACCGCCGATATCCTGTCGATGTGCTTTTGCAGTATCCTGTCTGTTTTGCTGTCAAAATAAACCGAAACCAGATACATTTTACTCATGCCTCAGGGCGTCTATCGGATTAAGCCTTGATGCCTTGAATGCCGGTACTATTCCGAAGATGATGCCAATCACCATTGAGAATATCACCGCTATCAGGCATGCCGGCACGCTTATCGAAACAGGTGTCCCCATGACGCGGGACATCATGTACGCAAGCCCGATCCCGGCGGCAACTCCGATTACTCCGCCAAGTGAAGTCAGTACTGCTGCCTCGGTCAGGAACTGGAACCTGATCCTTCCTGCCCTAGCGCCGATCGCCTTCTTAAGTCCTATCTCCCTTGTCCTCTCTGTTACTGAGACAAGCATGATGTTCATTACGCCTATGCCTCCGACCAGCAGTGAGATGGCTGCTATCCAGATCAGCTGGGTATTTGCTGTCTCAGAAAGCTGCTGAAGGGCTGCTGCCTGTTCGAGCAGGTCTTCGGACTGATATTTATAGTTTTCACTTTTCACGAATGCATTGTTCATGTAGTCGGACACGTTGTTGCCCGCCTTTGTCATGTCATCCGTGCCTGTTGCCTTGACCGCTACATTTACCGGTTCGTCATATCTGTAGACTATATCCCAGTCTTCTATGGGGATATATATCGATCCGGATGTTGTATCCGCGTACATGTAGTAATCCTGCACGCTGTTGATAACCGGTTCGTTTACGACAGACGGCGCGCATACAGCGATGACAGTAAACGGCTCGCCCCTGATCTCCATGGTCTTTCCTACAGCATCTGCTCCGCCGAAAAGGTTCCCTGCTGTCTTGCTGTCAACTATGACGACTTTTCTCCTGAGTGTATGGTCTTCCCTTACAAAACCTCTTCCGAAGATGATGTTATAGCTGTTCACGCTGAAATAATGGTCGTCGACTCCGTAAACATTTCCGTTGTACGGGGTTCCCAGATAGAATACATTTTCAGCCCAGGTGCGGCGGCGGTAAAGTGAGGTCTCTTCAACATTATCCAGCTCGTCCATGGCTGCCCTGGCTTCCTCATCCGCGGGGATTATGCCGTCAGGCAGCTGCGAATAGGAGAAATCCGCCTCGTAGCCGTTCTGCATCAGTTTTACGTTTACAACGTTGGTCCCCGAACCGACGAGGTTTTCCTTTATCTGCTGGTTTGTGCCGTTTATCGTCGATACTATTGTAATGATCGCTGCTATTCCTATTATTATTCCGAGCATTGTCAGGAAGGACCTGAGCTTATGGTTCCATATGCCCTGAAATGCAAGCAGAATGTTCTCTCCCATTTCCTTCCTCCTTACAAGCCGTTATAGAGGCTGGCTGCTTCAGCCTCCTGTGTTTCCGCACCGTCGGTGACATCCTTCCCGTACGGGAAAGCGATCCAGTCTTCTTTTTCAAGACCTGACCTGACCTCGGTATAGCTGCCCCAGAGATCCTTGCCTGTCTGGATGAACTTCTTCTTCAGAAGTCCGTCCTCTCCTCTTATGTAAACATAGGACTGGCCGTTCTCCTGTCGGATCATCATGTTCTGGAGATACCATGCGTCGGGATTAGTGGCTGCCTTGGAATATGATACCTCGACGTAGTCTTCCTCCCTGAGGTTGTATTCCCCGTCAACTGCTATGATCAGCGGATACCATGAGACATTATTGTTGTCCGCGCTGGAGTAATAGTTTGACTGGACGGGTTCATTTCCGATCTCGCTCACAACGCCTTCGCACGAGACTCCTGTCGACCAGGAATTGACAGTTACTGTCTGGCCTACGCTGACTGTTCCCAGATCCAGCTCGCTTATGGTGGCGTTTATGAAATATCCGCCTCCCGCCGATACTATAAGTGCCGGCTCGTTGTTCGCATTTGCGATCTCCGGATACTCCATGAACTTCACAACGCCGTCTATCTCGGCCAGGACCTCGCCGTTGTCAAATTCCTTCTGTTTACGCTGCAGCTCAACATCGGCCATCCTGATCTCGATGCCCAGTTCGCCGATCCGCTTCTCTTTTTCATTCTGCATTCTGAGGAGTTCATCCCTCGGATACGAGTTTGACATGAGATAGCTGAGATATTCCATCTGGCCCTCAAGCGATCTTAAGGTGTCATTGTCGATGACTTCCTCGCCCTCTTCTTCTGAGCCGCCTCCCTGCCTCTGCAGTTCTGTCGCCTTGAAGAATCTGAGCCTGACTGTATCTGTCTTTGTGATGCGTACGCCGTTATAGTCTGTGTACTCATTTCCCCTTACTGTTACGAATACAACATAGATGTCGTCCGATCCGCTCTCTGCAAACAGGCTGTCTATATCTCCGGACTCATCCGCATTTACATATCTTGGGCTGCTCTCTGTCCACCCTCCGAGCGGCAGCTCCGGGTATGGCGGCTTGGGCCTGCTTGCGGCAGCATCTGCCCTCCTGGATGCCTCTGCCTCATACTCGGCCTCATACTGTCTGGCAACGTAATCATACTCAGCCTGTAGAGCCTCGAGTGATACGGCATTATAAAGAGCCTGGAGTTCCTTCTGTGTAGTGTCGAGCTCCAGCTTTTTCTTTTCAAGATTTATCTCGGCCTTTTTCAGGTCGATCTCACTCATCGTTGAATCATACTTGAACAGAGGGTCGCCGACTTTGACCTCCTGGCCCACTTTTACATAGATCTCGGTAATGGTCTGGGTATCTGACACATAGATCTTCTGCATGTTTTCAGTTGTCACCGGTCCGTATGACTGGCTCATGTCGCCATAGTAGCCGGTCATGCACACGTCTGCTACAGCATATACATTTACAGGCTTTTTATTCGCATTCCTTATCAGTGTCAGGACTCCCCATACAGCCGCAGCGAGCACCACAATGCTGAGAACGATGATGATGAGCCTTTTGATACCCTTACTCATCCAGATCACCTCCCGGCACTGCGTTTTTTGATGCCTGATAAGGTTCATCTGACAGGATACCGTCGTAGATGTACTTTATGTTTGAGGCATATGAGGCTATGTTGCTGTCATGGGTTATCATGATGATGGTCGACCCTGTGTCATGAAGGCCTTTGAACAGATCCATGACCTGGGCTCCGTTTTCCGAATCCAGCGCACCTGTGGGTTCATCGGCCAGCAGTATGTCTGGCCTGCTGATGATCGCCCTTGCGATCGCAACCCTCTGGCACTGTCCTCCGGAGAGCTGGTCAGGTCTGTAATCCACTCTGTCCTCAAGTCCGACCGTCTTTAATGCTTCCAGTGCTCTTTCTCTTCTCTCCTTCTTGCGCACTCCGCCGTAAAGGAGAGGCAGCGCGACATTCTCAAGGGCAGACAGACCGGGCAGGAGGTTAAAGCTCTGGAAAATGAATCCGATCCTCCTGTTCCTTATGTCAGCCAGATCTCTTGCGCTGCATTTCATTATGTCGTTTCCCGCAAATATGTATTGCCCGCTGGTCGGGGTATCCAGGCATCCGATCAGGTTCATGAGCGTGGTCTTTCCGCTTCCGGAAGGTCCCATGATCGCCAGATACTCGCCCTCATCCACCTCAAGATTTATGTTTTTGAGGACATGGGTGACATTTCTGCCCAGATCGTAGTCTTTACATATGTCATGCATTTCCAGGATCATCAGTTGCCACCGCCATTTGTTTCTTCTGCTGCAATAGGTTCCTCAATAAAGACCTCGCCTTCTCCGGCGACCGTTTCACCCGGAATTGCTTCGTCCGGGACCGGTTCTCCGCCTTCTTCCGGCACATAGTTGCGGTAATCCACGCACTCCATGCCCTCGTGAGTCTTTTCGTCCGGAAATGCGATCTTGTCTTCGAGCGTAAGGCCTTCTGTTATTATGTAGGTATCCATGTTCAATTCATCGCCTTCTGTGTTGCCGAGCGTGACGCTCCTCTTTTCGAGTT
>JAZOAJ010000230.1:0-3582 GCA_045595385.1 Lachnospiraceae bacterium
GGGACAGAATAGCTAATGTGGTTGCTTTTTTCGGAATCAGTCTTGCTGTAGGGAAATGCATCAGCGGCGTAGTTGTTGACAAGATCGGCCCATACAAATCATGCGGTATCCTATTCATTATTTCCATCGCAGGCTGCGGACTGTGCTGCCTGGCTAAGATCACAGGTCTTACGATCGCTTCGACGGCCGTTATTCTGATCGGCTTCGGCATGTCGGTGGCATCCATTGCGCCGGCTTCTTTCGCAGTCAGAGTTACTACTGAGAATGACTATCCTTCAGTGCTCTCACGGTTCCAGACGAGCCATACACTTGGGGGACTTTTATTTGCGACTGTACCGGGGATCATAGCGGACAGGACCGACAGCTATGTGATCTCATATGTGATCATGCTTGCTGCCATCATTATTTCATCAATAATACTGGAACGCGCTTATCATTTTGTGGTATGCGCAGATCATAATCAATGAACATGATCCTGAAAGGAGAACAGATCATGGACAATAAAGCATTAGTTGAAAAACTCGAATTAACTTCTGAAATGAAACATTTTCCGCTGCCGCCGTCAGAGGCGGGACTTATGACTGTCGAGGCAGAGCCATTTGTCAAAATAACTGACGAGATCACAGCTCTCGAGGGGCTTCACTTTGACAGGACAGGAAGGTATCTGTATGGAGTAGCCTGCGGACCTAATCAGGTTTTCCGCATTGACATGGAGACGGGGAAACAGGACATAATCCTTGAACTCGATGAATACGCTCCGGACCTTAAAGTCAGTGCGGTCAAAGTGCACAAGAATGGCAGGCTGTTCATAGCGTGCTGCAATTATAACTGGACATCCGGAGGAATAGTATCCGTTGATCCGGATGGAACAGGCTTTACAAGATATGATGCAGCAGACGGTATAGTTGCTGATGACATGGTGTTCGATGCAAAAGGCGGGTGTTATGTGACAGACATGTGCGGCACACCGACAAACGAGACCGGATCAGTAGTCTACTTTGATTCTGATATAAAGCAAAGGCATACGGTTTTCGGAAATCTCGCAGCGCCAAACGGCATTGCGCTTTCTACCGATGAATCGATATTGTGGGTATCTGATACGCAGAATGGAGCCATCATACGTACAGAACTCACCTCTGATGGTCTGGGCATAGCACCTCTGGGACAGTCTGTTGTATACAGGACTACTGGATATATGGGACCGGATTCCCTTGTTGTTGACAACATGGATAATGTGTATTGCGCTCTGTACGGTCAGGCAAGGGTGATGATCTTCAACAAAATGGGATGGCCGATAGGACAGATCCTTATGCCGGGAAGAGCTGAAGGACTTAACTATGGAACGACACACCCTATGATCCGGCCGGGTACCAGGGAGATTTATATATGCACGTTCGATGACCGCGGCAGCGGAGCCTGCATATACAAGACTATTGCTTTCGCGGAGGCCAATGAAAAGGCTTTCTACAGACAATAACGACAGTACAGAGTCAATGAGAGAGGCGTTGAAATGAATGAATCAATTGATTATGCAGTAAAGCAGAACGAGGAGCTGGATCAAAAGACTGCTGAGATGGAAGCTTTTCTGGAAGAGTTCAGACATCCGTCAAGGAACAATGGAGCCATGCTTCGGGCAGAAGTATTCGGAGACGAGTACAAACCTGTTGAAAGAAACCTCGCATGCGGAAGGTTCATGACTACAATATGTAAAAGTGAAGAAACACCTTGTCATATTTTCATGCTTCACGGAGGCGGCTTCGAACTTGAGGCAAGCCTGCACTGCGATCTTATGAAAGCACTGGCTGACAGAGGATTTAAAGTGACAGCATATGACTATCCGCTTGCACCTGAGAACGGATATAAAGAAATCAATGAAGCGGTATACAAGGCTTACGAAGAGTTTCGCTGCATATATCCGCAGGATAGAATAGTGATGATGGGAGACTCCTGCGGAACTGCACTGGGACTTAATCTGCTTATGCGTATGAGAGATGATGGCAATGAGGACAGGCCCGGTATAATGGTCTGGCCTTCACCTGCAGTAGACATGACATTGTCAAACCCGCAAATTCCTGAATATGCGGCGGTTGATCCGAGTCTTACTGTAGAAGTCCTGCTGCTATGTTCGGAAAGATATGCTCCAGGAGAAGACTGGAAAGATCCTCTGATCTCTCCTATCTATGCCGAAGATATGAGCGGCCTTGGTGACATGTACATCTGTTACAGCTCAGTCGAGCTTCTGAGACCGGACACAGAACTTCTGATAGAAAAGCTTTCTTCGTTTGAAGGAAATACAGTTCAGAGCCATATGTGCGAGGGACTTTTCCACGACTACGTACTCCAGACAGATATGCCTGAGACGATAGAAACGCTCGATGAAATAGAGGCCTTTATCAGGAAACACTTACGCTAAAAAATCCACATATAAACTCCTCTGAAATGATCCCTGCTTAGGTTTTTCGCCAAGGCAGGGATCATTCCTCAATGACAGAGAAGCATATATGATATATAATACGTTGAACTGAAATCAGGGCTTTGGGACAATCAAAAGGAGAAGATATGCAGGGAAGATCGATGACAGAAGGAGCTCCGTGGCGGCATGTGCTGAGATTCGCCATGCCGGTGCTTGCGGGTTCTCTTCTTCAGCAGCTATACAGCACGGTCGATGCGATCGTCGTCGGGAATTTTTCCGGCGAGGACGCGCTGTCCGCCGTAGGAACGACAGGAAGCTTTGTCTTCCTGTTTCTTGCGCTTGCTCTGGGTTTCTCTGCCGGAAGCGGAGTAGTCGTCGCTCAGTACTTCGGCGCGGGCGATGAGAAGCATGTCCGGAGTGCCGCGTCAACCGGCATTCTTCTGCTGCTGGGATTTGGTGTGGTTTCAACCGTTATCGGTCTGATAGTCGCAAGGCCGGCATACACATATTTCGTAAATGTTCCTGAAAGCTTCCTTGAACTTACTCTCGTCTATTTCAGAATTTATGCTCTCGGACTGGTGTTCCAGTTCGGTTACAACATCTTTTCATCTATCCTCAGAGCGGTAGGAGACAGCGCTGCAACACTGTATTTCCTTCTGATAGCATCAGTCATGAACATAGTTCTCGATCTGCTGTTTGTAGCATTGCTGCGCTGGGGAGTCGCGGGAGCGGCTCTCGCTACAGATCTCGCGCAGCTTGCGTCGTTCATCGCAGCATATATTTACATGGCACGGAGGTACCCTGTCTTCAGATTTCGTCTGAGCGATTACAAATGGGACAAGGGGATGGCGCGTAAGACTCTTAAGGTGGGCTATCCTATAGCACTGCAGATGGTGATCGTATCATTAGGTCTTACATTCATCCAGAGGGCAGTCAACGGATTCGGACAGGCGATGACTGCATCGTTTACAGTTGCGCACAGAATAGAGATGTATCTGAATCTGCCTTGCAACGCATTCCAGACAACTCTTGCTACCTATACGGGGCAGAACATCGGAGCGGGAAGGTTAGACCGTGTGAGGCTCGGAGTCAGGCAGACCATGATCATATCTCTCATCATGACAGTCTGCATAGCGGCGCTTGTATGGGTTGGCGCAGACTGGATCATC
>JAZOAJ010000231.1:0-3965 GCA_045595385.1 Lachnospiraceae bacterium
TCACTCGAAGTGATCACTATCCTGCCGCCCTTTGAAAGCAGCGGAAGGAATATCCGGTTTACACGCATGATCGCGAACAGATTGACATTGAAGATCTTCATGAGATCTTCTTCTCTTATCTCAACAAATGAGTCAAGGTCGTACAATCCGGCCATGTGGATGATCCCGCAGATCTCATCGGTTTCTGCTGATATCTGCCTGAAAGCATTTTCTACAGATCCCGGATCAGAAAGATCGGTCTGTATAAACCTGAGATCCGGGATACCATCCGGCTCTCTCAGATCGAGGCCAAATACCCCGTACCCTTCAGCTATCAGTTTTTTTGCTGTGGCCTGCCCCATTCCTCCGCCTGCTCCGGTGAGGACTACACTGCCTTTTTTAATACCTGTCATAAAACCTTTTAATAAATCTCTTTGGGGATACTGAAGCCTTCTTCAGAAACCTCTACAGCAAAAACAGCACAGTTACCGATTGTTTTTGACCAGTAACTTCCATTTGAATCAGGGGTCAGATATTCAAGCAGGCCTTTCATTGCAACTGCATGCGTCGACACAAGGATATTGCCCTGCTGTGCAGCTTCCCTGATATCCTCCAGAAAACTCCCGGATCTTTTTACTACATCATCAAGTTTTTCCATTCCTTCAGGAGCCGGATTATTCACAAAGTCCATGAAGAAATGCAGCAGTTCAGGCGGGATTGCTTTCAGGTCAGTCCCTTCATACGGCCCGTAATCCATCTCGAGCAGACGTTCATCTGCTTTCATGTCTTCTCTTCCGGATGCGATCTGTGCAGTCTGCACCGCGCGGATAAGCGGACTTGAGAATACATGAGTGAATGTGATCCCCTCAGAATCAAAAAAGCTTTTAAGCTGCTCTGCCTGAAGACAGCCTTCTTTGTTAAGAGGCTCATCGCTCCTTCCCTGGAGGAGATTTCTTTTATTAAGATCAGTCTGGCCGTGCCTGATAATGTATATCATTTTATTTCATGTTCATGAGATCAGGAAGTGTTGCTTCAAAATCGACTCCATACCAGGGTTTGTCAGGATTCTGAAGTGTAACTTCAATCGTATGTGCCGTATAGTCAGCCGCTATCCGCATGGCATCACGCCAGTCAAACCCTTTCATCATCTCGCCGACGCATGTGCTCGAGAAGAGATCTCCGGTTCCATGGAATGATGCGTTGATCTTATCGTTCTGGTATAAATAGTACTCTCCTGTACTCCTGTCATAACCCATGACGCCGGTCTTTCCCTCTTCCAGGGACACACCGGTCAGCACACTTATGCGTGCTCCAAGTTCATTTAATCCGGCAAGGAGTTCCTTGATATAACTTTCATCATGGTTTTCCCTGTATTCCAGCCCTGTCATGAACGCTGCTTCAGTAATGTTAGGAACTATGATATCCGCCGAGCCGCAAAGCTCTGCATTTTTCTTAACATAATCCATGTTGAATGCAGGATAGAGCTTTCCGTTATCAGCCATTACGGGGTCGACTACGATAAGCGTGTTTTCATCGCGGAAATTGGCGAATAGTTCCTTGATCTGATCGATCTGTTCTATTGTTCCTAGATATCCGGTATATATGGCGTCAAATTTAATTCCTTCGCTCAGCCAGTGTTTCTCTATCGGCTCTATCTGGTCAGAGAGATCCTTACATGTGAAATTGCTGAACATGGTATGTGTTGAAAGCACTGCTGTCGGGATGATAACTGTTTCCGACCCCAGTGCTGATATGACCGGTAACGCTATGGTAAGCGAGCATTTTCCCAGGCATGAGATGTCCTGGATCGTTAAAACTCTTTTCATTTATACCTCCTGATGATCCACAATATCTGCTGTATTTTCCTATTTGCATATAATACCAAATATATGCATAAGATTAAACATTTTTTCTTTTAATCCGCGTCATATACGATATAATATAATCAGTATAATTCAAAGGAGGTTTAGTTATGCAGCAATTCTTGAACACAGTCATCAACTGGGCAACAACTGCCGGTGTTAAGATCCTGATCGCGCTGATCATCATGTTCATCGCTTTCAAGGTCATCAACTTCGTAGTTAAAAAGGTAGCAAAGAAATTTGAAAACGATGAAAAGTATGACAAAACACTTGTCAGGACATTCAGCTATGTGGCAAGGATCGGTCTCAAGATCCTCGTTGTGGTCTGCCTCATCGGATATGTAGGCATTGAAACAGGCGGCATAGCTGCTCTTATCGCTTCTGTAGGCGTTGCAGTAGGCTTTGCCCTGAACGGCACCTTAACCAACCTTGCAGGCGGCATCATGATCCTAGTTACCCGGCCGTTCAAGGTCGGTGACTACATTGAGGCTCAGGGCGTAGCAGGTACTGTTGAAGACATTAAGATCTGCTATACCAAGGTCATCACTGTCGATAACAAAGCCATATATCTTCCGAACAGCGCTCTTTCAACCGGAACTATCTCAAATTATTCCGAGAAAGACATCCGCCGTGTGGATCTGGACTTCTCTGTTGCAGGCAATGATCCTGTCAAGGTCCGTGATATTCTTCTGGATGTATGCGCGAAGGAAGAAAAAGTCCTCAAGGATCCCGCTCCGTTCGCACGTATATCAGATTACGGCGCAGGAAACGGCGTAAAGATCACCATGAGGGCATGGTGCAATTCTGCTGAGTATTGGGATGCATACTTCAATCTGCTTGATGATGTTAAGGACGCTTTCGAGGCAAACGGCATCGTCATCCCGTTCAACCAGCTGGATGTTCATATCAAGAACGACTGACATGTCAGTTAAATGATCCATTTTGTACATAAAAGACGGAGTTGTAAATGCTGTTGCAACTCCGTCTTTTACATGTAAGAATTATATGTGCCTGTAATCAAACCTATTCAGCAGAACCGGAAAGTTTTCTGAACATCCGGATCAGCATCACACAGGCTACAATTGCCATTACCACTTCGGCAATACACGATGAAAACGGCAGGCCGTAAAGTGGAATCAGCCTGCTGAGGATCAAAAGCGCCGGTATCTCCAGTACGACCTTTCTTAAAATGGCAAAAATAAATGCCCTTCCTCCCATTCCGCATCCCTGAAAGACTCCAACCGCAGAATAATCTATGCACATGAAAGGCATTGCTATGCACATGGCTGTAAGGAACCAGCTCCCGTATCCAACGACCACGTCATTGTCCATGAACGCCCTTATCAGATCCCCGGAGAAAATCATGAACGCTAAGCATATCACAGCTATTACACCTACTGTCAATGCTATTGAAAATATAACGCTTTTTTTAAGACGCTTATTATCACCGGATGCATAGTTATATCCAAAGATCGGCATTGAACCTTGTGTCATGCCGACATTGAGATTTATCGGTATCATCTGAAGTTTTGATGCTATTCCCATGGCAGCCACTGCCTGTTCTCCAAAGCCGGCAGTGAAATTGTTGAGGATTGTCATGCTTGTTACGTTCAGGAGATTCTGTATCATTGCAGGTATGCCGACACTGAATACATTTTTTATGATCTCTTTGTTAAAAGAGAATTTTCTTATATCAAGGCATACATATGTCCTGTTTCGTTTTGCCGTTATAAGTATGATGAAATAGATACAGGCGACACAGTTGGATATGAATGTTGCGCATCCTGCTCCAGCGGAGCCCATGTTGAGTCCCCAGGGGAGAATAAAGATCGGATCGATGATGATATTCAAAACGCAACCGCTCATGGTTCCGATACTTGCGTGCAGCGAAGCGCCTTCAGACCTTACCATGTATGCCATGACTATGTTAAGGATAGAAGGTACTGCTCCAAGCATGACTGTCCAGAACATATATCCCGAAGCAGCAGGCGCTGTTGTCTGATCAGTTCCGAGCAGACGTAGAACAGGGCTTCGCAGTATGGAAATGGCAATGGAGATAAGCGCGGCGGCAAAAAGCGAGCAGTAAAATCCGAATGCACTGCTCTTTTTCACCAGTTCATAATC
>JAZOAJ010000232.1:0-10280 GCA_045595385.1 Lachnospiraceae bacterium
ACAAATGCTCTAAGGCAGAGGCATTAAAGCGCGCTCAGGATATGCTTGCTCTTGTAGGAATCGTTCCAGAAAGATATAAGGATTATCCTCATCAGTTCTCAGGCGGAATGAAGCAGCGTGTTGTCATAGCGATCGCACTTGCCTGCAACCCCCAGCTTATCCTTGCGGACGAGCCCACCACTGCTCTGGATGTTACGATCCAGGCTCAGGTACTTGAACTTATAAAGGATCTTCAGAAGAAGCAGGAGACATCCATGCTTCTGATCACACATGACCTCGGCGTTGTTGCCCAGACATGTGATGATGTGGCAGTCATATATGCCGGCGAGATCGTCGAATCCGGAGATAAATTTGAGATATTCGACCATCCGTCACATCCATACACGCTCGGCCTTTTCGGTTCACTTCCGAACATGGTACAGAAGGGTGAGAAGAGACTTCATCCCATTGCCGGAATGATGCCGAATCCTTCAAATCTGCCTAAAGGATGCAAGTTCCATCCGCGCTGCCCGTATGCCACTGAAGAATGCGCGCAGGATATCCCTGAGCTTAAGAACATTGGCGGCACTCATGCGTGCAGATGCATACACGCAGGCAATCTCGTCAGAAACGACGAACCACAGGAAGAGAAAAAGGAGGGTTGAGATAGATGGCACTTGTAGAGATCAAAGGTCTGAAAAAATATTTTAACACTCCCGGCGGTCCGCTTCATGCAGTAGATGATGTCACAATGAAGTTTGAGGAAGGCACCACAATGGGTGTCGTCGGTGAGTCCGGCTGCGGTAAATCCACACTCGGGCGTACCATAATCCACCTTCAGGAGCCTACCGACGGAAAGATCTTCTATCAGGGCGAAGACATTACCAAAGTCAGTTCAAGAAAACTTGCAAAGCTTCGTCAGGACATGCAGATAATCTTCCAGGATCCATTCTCCTCCCTTAACCCGAGGTTTACTGTAGAAGATACATTAAGGGAACCGTTGAGAATATCCGGAAGATTTAAACGTTCAGATCTTGAAAAAGAAGTAATCAAGTTAATGGACATGGTCGGCATAGCCAGACGTCTCAGAATGGCTTATCCTCATGAAATGGACGGCGGACGCCGCCAGCGAGTTGCTGTCGGACGTGCCCTTGCAATGGAGCCGAAGTTTATTGTCTGCGATGAGCCGGTATCTGCTCTTGACGTCAGTATCCAGGCACAGGTTCTCAACCTGCTCCAGGATCTTCAGGACGAATACAAGCTTACTTACATGTTTGTAACTCACGATCTTTCGGTCGTACGTTTCATTTCCAAGGACATCTCTGTTATGTACCTTGGACAGCTTGTAGAGACCAGTCCGGCCGAGGAACTGTTTGAGAAGACGCTTCATCCGTATACGAAAGCTCTTCTCTCCGCCATTCCTTCGGTAGATGTCCATACTCCCCAGCAGAGGATCGCTCTCAAGGGTGAGCTTTCAAATCCGATCAATCCCAAGCCTGGATGCAGATTTGCACCGCGCTGCCCGTACGCAAATGAGAGCTGCGCTCAGCCTCAGCAGCTCGAAGAGGTCCTTCCCGGACACTTCGTATCATGCTGCAGGGTGCGGGAACTCAATGCTGACATACTTGGATGATCAATCCACAGTAATAAAAAGAGGCGGGTGTCGATCATCCGCCTCTTATTGTTTTCAGAAAGGAGATAAACATGACTGAGATCACAGTCCGTACAGCTAATGGTGACATAAAAGGCTATTCCCAAAACGGATGTTCCGTATTCAAAGGTGTCCCCTATGCCCAGCCTCCTGTAGGAGGGCTCAGGTTCAGGCCGCCGAAGGCCTTAACACCTTGGGAAGGTGTGAAAGACTGCACTGAATTTGCCCCTGCCGCCATGCAGCCGATGTTTCATGGCGGTGACTATGAAATAGGCGAAGACTGCCTTTATCTGAACATCTGGTCACCGGATATGTCACCGGAAGCTAACCTTCCGGTCATGTTCTGGATATACGGCGGCGCTTTCACCTGGGGTGCTTCGAATGAACCGACCTACGACGGTGAAGCGATATGCGCTGAAGGCTGCATTCTGGTAACCATCAATTACAGGGTCAACATTTTCGGATTTTTCAATTCTCCCGAACTTGAAAATGAGAACGGCGGTCCGAGATGCTGCGGTATCCTCGATCAGATCGCAGCTCTCAAATGGGTGCGGGAAAACATCAGGCAGTTTGGCGGAAATCCCGATAACATCATGATATTCGGTCAGAGTGCCGGAGGCATGTCTGTAAGGATGCTTCTTACTTCTCCGCTCACCGAGGGGCTCTTCAAAAGAGCTGTTGTACATTCAGGCGGTGGCTTAAGCGAAGGCGACCTTGTAAGAACTTCGGCAGAGTTTACCGATATGTGCGTAAACACTCTGAAACATGTCGGATGGTCATTTGAAGATATCATGAGCAAAGATCCTCAGGAGATCATAGATGTCATGCTTCCCGGCGTCAGGGAGATGATGGATGACGGAGATCTTCAGTATTTCCAGCCTTTCATCGACGGATATGCCCTTACGGATGTGCCCGGAGTCAGCATATATAACGGCAGATACCACAACGTGGATATCATGTGCGGGTCGGTTGCCGGTGATTCATGGATGTTTTCAAGGAAGGTACGAGGTCACCTTGAAGGAAACAATGGCTATTTCAAAGGTTTTGCCCTTTCCCCTTCCATAGCTTGGGGACGCCGCAATATCCACGAAGGCCGCGAAGGGATCTATTCTTACTATTTTGACAGGACACAGCCGCCTAAGGAGATCAAATATTACACGCACGGAGCTCCGCCATTTGGTGCAGATACTCCTCATGCAGCTGAACTGGCATACATCTTCGGAACTCTGCGGGTTAAGGATGACCGTTTCGACGTATTCGACTATGAACTTGCTGAAATACTGAGAAAATATTGGACAAATTTTGCTAAGTACGGCGATCCCAACGGTTCTACACTGCCCTATTGGCCAAGATTTGAAACAGGCAGCGAGCTCACAATGCATTTCGGAAACAATGTGGTAAAGGCGGAAGATCTGACACAGGACAAAGATATTGAAAGAGTTATCAGCTTTTGTGAGAAAACCCCGGGAATGCTGACATCTTTGAAGGGATTCTGATATGGCGGTCACACAGGTAAAAACTTCTTATGGCTCTGTAAAAGGCGCACCCGGGAAGAACGGAAACTCTGTTTTCCGCGGAGTTCCCTACGCAAAGCCTCCGGTAGGCGCACTGCGCTTTAGAGCCCCGCAGCGCCTTGATCCCTGGGACGGTGTACTTGACTGTACTGAGTTCAAGGCTGCAAACATACAATACAGACGTAAAAGCGCGATGCAGGGAGCTGTCCTTAAAATGGGAAGCCGCTCCGGTGATGAAAAAAGGCTGGAGCTCTACCCCGCTAAAACTCCTAATAAAGTGACTTTCAGCGAAGACTGCCTGTACCTGAACATCTGGACACCTGCCGAGACAGGCAGTGAAAAGCTTCCTGTGCTTTTCTGGATATTCGGCGGCGGTTTCAATGCCGGATATGCATTTGAAAATGTATATACAGGTGACATGTTCAATAAAAATGGAGTCATTCTCGTTACTGCAGGATACCGCACATCTGTATTGGGATTTCTGACACTCCCCGAGATCACTGCCGATGATCCTTTGGGAGCTACCGGCAATCAGGGCCTTCTGGACCAGGTTGCCGCTCTTAAGTGGGTTCAGGAAAATATTTCCGCATTCGGAGGTGACCCTTCCAACGTTACTATCTTCGGACAGAGCGCAGGCGGAATGTCTACCAAATTCCACTGCGTCTCGCCGCTTTCCAAAGGCCTGTTCCGGCGAGCGGTTGTTCATTCAGGCGGCGGCCTGAACGGCGGCGATCCTACCCGTCCGCTGGACGAAATGATATCCATTACGAGAAGGACCATGAGCCATCTTGGCTGGACCATTGATGATCTCTATAACAGGCCGGCTCAGGAAGTGACTGACATAATGGCTGATACAGCAGAAAGAGTCTGCGGAAACAATGATCTGTTCATGTACCAGCCGTGTATTGACGGGAATATGCTGCCGGAGATACCTGAAAACATTCTTATACGTGGCGGAGCTCATGAAGGCATAGACATTATCTGCGGTTCTGTTACGGGGGACTCATGGATGTTCTCCAGAAAAGTCAGAAAAGAACTCATGGAAAAAGGTGATAATGATTCACTCAGAGCCTTTGCATATTCACCCGAGGTGGCATGGGGACGACATAACGCCCGCATGAGTTTCCCGCCGATCAGGGGATTCTTCTATGAGCATGCTCTCCCGGATGATCCGAGGGGCGTTCCTCACGGCAGTGAGCTTAATTATGTTTTTGGCGCGCTTGATGACATTGACAGAAACTGGAGTGAATATGACCGCTATCTTGAAAGCGTCATGAATTCATACTGGTGTAATTTTGCCAGAACAGGCGATCCAAACGGCGAAGGTCTGCCTTACTGGCCATATTTTACAGAAAAAGATCCCCTTATCCTGCATTTTACAGATAAGGAGATCAAAGCAGAAAATGTAGTTGAAAACGCCATCCAGGATCATGTGATCGAATACACGATCGCTCATCCCGGAATGCTCATGGAATTTGCCTGAAAACATGCTCCCTGAACCAGGCGATCGCCCTGTCCATTCCCTCACCGGTCTTTGCGCTGAGCGGGATGATGGCAACATGCGGGTTCAGGTTGCGGATGTTCTTCTCTGCCCTTTCCATGTCAAAGTCAAAGAAATCCATTGTATCGGTCTTGCTTATGATCACAAGGTCGCATACTGAAAACATCAGAGGATATTTAAGAGGTTTGTCATCACCTTCAGGAACTGAAAGTATCATGACATTCTTATGGGCCCCGGTATCGAATTCTGCCGGACAGACAAGATTTCCGATATTTTCCAGTATCAGGATATCAAGTCCTTCCGGATTGAATTCATCCAGGGCTCTTTTTGTCATGTCTGCATCGATATGACAGAGTCCTCCGTTATGGATCTGGATCGATCTGACGCCTGTGGCGTCAGCTACTCTCTGGGCATCCAGACTGGTCTCAATGTCAACATCCATGACGCCTATGTGCATTTCATCTTTAAGCTCATTGATCAGTCTTGTAAGAAAAGTAGTCTTACCCGAACCGGGTGAAGACATTACATTTACAAAAAATACACCCCGTTCCTTAAGTCTCTGCCTTATGGCTTCCGCTGTTTTCTCATTCTGGCTGAAAATGTTCTCGTGAACTTCTATTATCCTGACTTCGCTCATTTGCTCACCTCCGCTTCATGTCTTTCGAAGGCGGAAACAGGCAGGCTGCCCGCTGCAAATTGTGCCATTTTATCTTTAAGCCAACTGATCCAGTCTGTGAATCCTTCTCCGGTCTTCGCAGAGACGCAAAAGACCTCCGCATCAGGGTTGCATCTATGAATGCGCTGTTTAGCAGCTTCAATGTCAAAATCGAACACCTGAAGCGCATCGATCTTATTGATAAGGACTGCATCGCATACCTTGTACATGAGAGTATATTTGCTGGGTTTGTCATCGCCTTCAGGGACTGAGAGGATAGTGACGTTTAATGCCGCTCCGGTGTCAAATTCAGCGGGACAGACCAGATTGCCCACATTCTCTATGAAGATAACGTCGACATCATCCAGTCCAAGCGCGTCCAGTCCCTGCTTGGTCATGTCCGCATCCATGTGGCACATTCCGCCGGTATGGAGCTGCACAGCCTTTCCTCCGGCTTTAGCGATGGTCTCTGCGTCTACGCTCGCGTCAATGTCGCATTCCATCACGCCGACTCTCGCCGTCCCTTCAAGCTCGTGAATGGTCCTTATCAGGGTGGACGTTTTCCCCGAACCGGGAGCTGACATGATATTAATCATGAGTTTTTCACCATCCTTCATCTCGTTCCTGAGACCTCCGGCGGTTATCTCATTGTCCCTTATGATGTCCTGTTTAAGTTCGATTATCTGCATTTTCCCTTCTATCTGCGTGCAATTACGCTGACTTCATTATCTTCTGTGGTATACAGCATGACGCAAGGATCCAGCTGGTGTTCAGGTTCAACCTGGGAAGAGCTTATCTCTTCTTCCATGTTAAGCAGTACCTCCATGTCCATCTTCTCGGGATCCGCGTCAATGAACACAACATCCATTGTGCTTGAAGGCAGGATGATAAGTCTGTTCAGACCATGTGTGCGGCAAAAGTCTTTAAGATATCCCTTAAGGAATATGACTACCGCGCCGCCCTCTTCTTCACCGCATCTCGCAGCATACATTTTAGGTGTTCCCTTTTCAAGTCCTGTGGTTCCGGCAAGGCCTTTTGATCCGCCCTTTCTGGCAGATGCCTCCTCAAGGTCAAGACTCTCTGCTTTTTTCTCACAGTTTGTATATCCCCACTGCATTGCCTGCATCGGATCCAGTCCTACGGTCCGGAGATACTCCTCTGTTACTCTTACTATTCCCAGAGCATCGCCATTTTCATCCTTGATGCTTATCTTCATGATCACATCGTAATCAAGATATTCATATCTGAATATCTGATCCGGCATCTCTCCCCGTCTTGTAAGTGAAAGGAAGATATTCTCTTCAACATAACCCATGTCTGTCAGGAGTTTCTGCAAATAGTTGTTTTCCATTTATCCTCCGATCAGCCTATTCCTATAAGTCCGAAAATAAAGATCGCGATGATCAATACAGGCATCACAAAACGGAAATAATGCCTGAACCATCTTGCCATCTTAATACCGCTTCCTTTATTTGCTTCAGCCAGATAATTGTCAAATCCCCAGCCCCACTTAGTGCAGCAGAAAAGCAGGAAAATAAGTGCTCCGATCGGAAGCAGGATATTGCTGACTATAAAGTCCTCGCTGTCAAGTATGTCTCGTGCGCCAATGATATGAACGTTGCTCAGCAGATTGTAGCCAAGTGCGCACGGCGCGCTGAGGATAAGCATTGCAATGCCGCTGATGACAACAGATTTGACACGTGACCATTTGAAGTTGTCAATGTTGCTCGCGATAAGGTTCTCAAATACAGCAATGACTGTAGAGAAGCTTGCGAATACCATGAACAGGAAGAACAGCGTTCCCCAGATCCTTCCGCCTGCCATGCTGGCAAATATCCTCGGAAGAGTCACAAAGATCAGGGACGGTCCTGCTGCCGGTGCAACATTGAAGCTGAAACATGCAGGGAAAATGATAAGTCCCGATACGATCGCAACAAAAGTATCAAGCGATACGATCCTGATCGATTCTCCTGTCAGAGTATGCTCATCTGACATGTATGATCCGAATATCTCTATGGATGCAACGCCAAGCGAAAGTGTAAAGAACGCCTGGTTCATTGCAGCTGCCAGCACATTGAGTATTCCGACATCCAACGCCTTGCTTATGTCAGGAAGAAGATAGAACTTTATTCCCTCCGAAGCCCCGGGCAGCGTGAGTGAATGAACAGCCAGTACAACGATCAGTATGAGAAGTGCTACCATCATCACGGTAGTAACTTTTTCCAGTCCTTTTGCAACAGAAAAACTGCATACAAGGAATCCGGCAATAACGACGATCGCCATTAATATGAGAAGCTGCGCAGGGCTTGACAGCATTTCCCCGAACACTGCGTCAACCGCTTCTCCTTCAACCCCTTCAAATCTTCCCGTCAGGAATTTCCAGAAATAGCCGAGCATCCATCCTGAAACAGTCGTATAATACATCATCAGGAGCCAGCATCCTGCAATACAGAACCAGCCGTGGATATGCCATTTTGCCCGCGGTTTTTCAAGTGCCTTATAACCTAAGACAACACTTTTTTTACTGGCACGGCCGACTGCAAGTTCCATTGTCATGACCGGTATTCCCAGAATGACAAGGAATATCAGATAGAACAGAACGAAGAACGCTCCGCCGTTCCGCCCTGTGATAAACGGGAACTTCCATACATTGCCGATACCGATCGCACATCCCGCGCTGACCATGATGAATCCCAGCCGGGTTGCAAAACTGTCTCTCTTTTTCATCACTTATCCCCTATTGTAAAATTATACTTAACCAAAAATGCCTTTCCACTTTTTGGGTGGTTCACCTGTTACCGGATCGGTATATTCTTCTATGACCGCTCCGGGATTGTAGCCCCGTATCATCTGGACCGCCTGTATGGCATTGTTCTCTTTTTCCACCATGAGGACTACCGGTTTCTCTCCGCCGTATTCCAGCCTTATCTTGAACACCGGGATGCCCTTACCGCAGCACCCTTGAGGTGTGTACATTGACGGCTGTACGCGCATTGCCTTTATCTCTTTTAAAGGCAGATACTTATTGTCAAAATAAACTGCCTGCTCGGAGATGTTGTATTTTTCAACGCTCTTAGATGTTTTTCTGTCCTTCCGGACATCATCGATCTCTTTACCCTTAACAATACAGTCCCAGGCCATTTTATTCTCCTTTCAGAAAACTGATCATGTGCTTTGCAAATATCCTGTGTCCTTCCTCAGAAAAATGGCATCTGTCAAATGACATCTCTATCCCCCAGTGCGAGGCGTCAGCAAATGCAGTTTTCCTCCTTTCGGCGATCCTTCTGAATCCTTCGTTCATTTTAACACATTCACGGTAAAATCGCATAAATATCAGATCTGCGTCATTTTCCTGCCCGACGCAGGGCGGAGCTATGATAAGTATCGCCGGATGATGCTCCTGATCGGTAATGAACCTTATGAACTCATCCATTGCTTCTATTGCTCTGTCAGCGTCAGGTTCAATGTTCATTAGTATGTCATTAGTACCGAGCATTACAGCGAATATGTCATTATCAGAAAGAGACCTTATCAGTTCCGCGTCATAGCTGTAGAGCCTTGCAACCGGTATCCTTCTGCCGTTAACGCCCTCATTTTCAACGTC
This sequence comes from Lachnospiraceae bacterium, assembly GCA_045595385.1. Classification (GTDB taxonomy): domain Bacteria; phylum Bacillota; class Clostridia; order Lachnospirales; family Lachnospiraceae; genus RGIG5612. The sequence goes on from JAZOAJ010000232.1 coordinate 8,905, forward strand.
GAACTCATCTTTCAGCGCTTCAGCCACCAGCGATACCCATATATTGTTTATCGGGTAGCGCCAACCGGAAAAATCCCTGGGATCATATCCGTAAGTATTTGAATCTCCATAGAAAACGAGCCTTCTCCTGTCCATTATCTTACACGCTCCGGTGTTCAAATCTTATCGTTCCGTTATCAGTGAACGCCAGACCATATTCTCCGTTCTGCACTGCTCCGGGGTTGAACATGGTCACGCCGTTCATATCTTCAAGGCACCTGCTGTGAGTATGGCCGAACAGGGCATATTTGCATCCTCTGGCGGAAGCCTCCTCCGAGAGCCTGATGCGCCCCTGTTTTGCCTTGACAGAATAACCATGACCGTGTGTAACGCATACCCTTATGTTTTCGAATACCGGTATTATGGTCATGGGAAGCATGCTGTCCCAGTCGCAGTTTCCCGCAACCTGGTAAACGGCAGGCTTTTTGCCGTACATGTCGATGCCGCACTCAGCCATGGCGTTCTCAAATGCATCTTCGCCGTCACCCAGGAAAATGACCTCATCCGCGTCTCTATGCTCGTCTATGATCCTGGCCGCGGTCCTGGCACTCCTGTGTATATCCGATAAAATTAGTATCTTTTCCATAATATACCAGTTTACCCCCTGACAGAGGTTTTACGTATAGATATAACGATAATACCTGTGTCAGGGGGCAAATAATAATTGTGTTATTTTTTCAGAGTACTCCCCAGATAAAAAGGAGAAAGACGATCACTATTGCAAAAACGACCAGGTAAATGCCGCCGATCAGCAGTCCTGCGCCAACCGCACCAAATGTATATGCACGCCTGGTCTTTTTATCTTCCCGGATCTCGGGGTTCAGCTTCTCTTCCTGTTTTTTTCTGCGGGTTTCCTTAAAGGCAGAAGTGATACTTCTGCCTTCAAGTCCGCTCATATCCGCGATGGTACGGCCATCGTCATCATCGTAGATCTTTTTACCCACAGCTATTCCTTTTTATCAGTCAAAAAGATGACATACCACAAAGTGTCCCGGTTCGATCTCTTTCTGCATGGGAACCTCTGTTTTGCATTTGTCTGTACAGTACTTGCATCTGGTATGGAACTTACAGCCTTCCGGAGGGTTTGCCGGAGACGGGATGGTTCCCTCAAGCACTATACGGTTCATCTTGGCATTCGGGTCAGGAACAGGTATTGCTGAGAACAGCGCCTGTGTATACGGGTGAAGAGGATTCTTAAAGATGTCCTTCTTGTCGCCGTATTCGACCAGATTTCCAAGATACATGACACCGACAGAATCTGATATGTGCTCAACCACCGAAAGGTCATGCGAGATGAACAGATATGTCAGTTTCCTCTGCTCCTGAAGTTCCTTGAG